>CARDEQ010000024.1:0-12702 GCA_948958005.1 uncultured Clostridia bacterium | reverse complement strand
GATAATGTAGTAGGCTCAAATCTTGGAATAGTTCTAGTAGTACTAGTAGTATTTGCAGTAGGATTAGTATTAATCAAAAAATTTGTACTAGTATCTAAAAAATAAGACTTCTCAAAACCAACATAAAAAACTAAAAAAAGACACAAGGATTTAAAAGCCTTGTGTCTTTTCCTTTTTATTTATTTGCATAAATTTTGGAAAATTAGGTAAAACTACGTTTAAACATAAATTAAAGAGGGGCGAAAATTTTGAAGACTATTAAAGCTTTAAATAAAGAACGGAGTTTTACTTAATAAAGAACAATTAAAGAGTTATCTAGAAAACCTTGCATCAGACCATACTTTAAAGGAAAAATCTGATAAGGAAACATATCCAATTCCTAGGCTAATAGATAATTTTGATTATATAACAAAAACATATGATATGCTAAACAGACACTTAAAACTTGGGATTAATGTACATCAAGCAGGGGAGTGGCTGTTAGATAATTATTATGTTATAGAGGAAACTGTAAAAGAGGTAAGAAAAAATTTACCTCTTAAGAAGTATATAAGTTTTACTCGGTATATCTTCGGGAAATTATAAAGGATATGCTAGAGGTTTTGTTGTTGCTTCTGAAATTGTTGCATATACTGATGGAAACTTTAATGCCAAAGATGTAGAGGAATATTTAGAAAGTTATCAAACTAAGAAAACTTTAAATATGGATGAAATCTGGGATATAAACTTATTTTTTAAGATTGTATTAGTAGAGAGAATAAGGGATATTTGCAGTAAGATATATGTATCACAAATGCAAAAAGAGAAGGTTGAAAGTATTATAGAAAGGCTTGTTGAGAATAAGCCAAAAGAAGAGCTTAAATTTGTACCTCAAACTAAAATTTTTCAAAGTCATGGAGAGAATAGTTTTGCCTTTATTGAATATATGGCATATAGACTTAGAAAATATGGAAAAAAAGGAATTGCTTATATAAATATCTTAGAAGAAGAAATAAATAAGCAGGGACTTAGCTTGCAAGAGGTTATAAAAAAGGAGCATTTTGATATTGCTCTTAAAAAGGTTGCAATTGGAAATTCGATTAAAAGTATTCATGCTCTCCAAAGGATGAATTTTTCAGAGATGTTTGAAAACATAAATGGGGTTGAGGATATTTTAAAAAGAGATCCAAGTAAAGTCTATGAAAATATGGATTATAAGACAAAGGAGTATTACAGAAATACTATAAAAGAAATTGCAAAAAAGACTAAGATGTCAGAAATATATGTTTCTAAGAAAGTAATTGAGCTTGCAAATGCGCGGTAAAAAAGGGACAAAAGAAAATCATATTGGATATTATCTAATTATGGAGGGGCTTCAAGATTTATATCGTGTTTTAGAATTTAAAAAAGGAGATATTAAGAAAAAAAAGAAGCTCAAGTTAAATTTATATATTTATGGAATACTTATATTAAGTATTGCTTTTTCTGCTATTACAGGATTTTTGACATACATTCGGAAGCAAAAATTTAATTTTGGGTATTATTTCAGCATTTTTGATATTTATACCTATGACTGAAATTGTAACTAAAGTTATACAAAATATTTTAAGCAAATGTGTGAAAACAAAGTTAATTCCAAAGATGGATTTTACAGATGGGGTGCCAAAGGAATTTGCTACAATGGTAGTAATTCCTAATATTTTAAATTCTGCTGATGATGTAAGAAAAGTATTTGAGAAATTAGAAGTATATTATTTGGCAAACAAATCCGAAAATATCTACTGCACAGCATTAGGTGATTGCAGTTCAAGCTCTAAAGAAAAGGAAGAAAAGGATACAGAAATTATAAATACTGGAGTATATGAGGCAGAAAGACTTAATAAAAAATATGGAGTTAATTTATTTAATTTCATATATAGAAAAAGAGTTTGGAATGACAGAGAAAAAACATATATGGGGTGGGAGAGAAAAAGAGGTTTACTTACAGAGTTAAACCAGTTTTTGCAAAATAAAAATGGCAAAAATACCTTTTTAATTAATACTCTTGAAAAAGCAGACTTGAAAATTAAATATATTATCACTCTTGATGGGGATACTGAGCTTACACTTAATTCAGGCATAGAGCTTATTGAGGCAATGGCACATGTATTGAATAGACCTATTATAGAAGGTGGAATGGTCGTAAGTGGATATGGGATTATACAGCCTCGTGTAGGTATAAACTTAAACGAAAGTAAAAAAAGCATTTTTGCTGAAATATTTGGAGGAAGAGGAGGAACAGATTCTTATACAAATGCAATATCAGATACTTATCAGGATAATTTCGGAGAGGGAATTTATACAGGTAAGGGAATTTATGACTTGAATGCCTTTTGTACAGTTTTGAAGGACAAAATTCCAGAAAATATGGTGCTAAGTCATGACCTTTTAGAAGGGTCTTATTTGAGATGTGGACTTGCTTCTGATATTATGCTTTTAGATGGTTATCCTAAAACTTATTTATCATTTATAGCTAGACTTCATAGATGGATAAGAGGTGACTATCAAATAATACCTTGGATGGGACGAAAATCAAGTCTAAACAAATTATCTAAGTTTAAAATACTAGATAATATAAGAAGAAGTTTAGTTGAAATAATGGCAATTCTGAACGTAATAGTGCTGCTTGGATTTAAAATTTTTGCAGGAGAGCAGATAGGTTTTCCTCTTACAATTACTTTTTTGAGTGTTGTTATTTCAAGTGTATTGGAGTTTGTAAATTATGTTGTATTTAGAAAAGAAAATATAAAAAGACAGAGGTGCTTTTCTAAAAGTATAGACCGGACTTCTTGGAGGCCTTTATCGAGCATTAATAAATATTATCACTCTTCCAACTAAAGCATATATTTCAATTAATGCAGGGGTTAAGACCATTTACAGAATGACGGTTTCTAAGGAACACTTACTAGAATGGACTACCTCAGAAGAAGCTGAAAGGCAAAATAAGAATACAATACCTAATGTGTATAGTAAGATGTTTATAAATGTTTGCCTTGGTCTATTACTTCTAGTTTTGGCTCCAATTGCAAAGTGTGCAGTTTTTGCTAAGGGAATGATATTGATTTTGTCGGTATTATGGATTTTAGCACCGATTTTTATATGGGAAATTAGCAGAGAAAATGTTCAAAAGAAAATAGTGCAAAAATTGTCTCGGAGAAGAACAAAGCTATATTAAGAATATTGCAGAAAAGACTTGGGGATTTTTTGCAGAATTTATGAATAAAGAAAATTCTTTTCTTCCACCTGATAATCTTCAAGAGAGTAGAAGGGAGAAAATTGTAGGAAGAACTTCTTCAACTAATATTGGACTTGGACTTTTGACTATAATTTCGGCATATGATTTGAAATTTATAAATTTAGAAAAGGCAATTGCAAGCATTGAAAATACAATGGAAACTATTGTAAAGCTAGAAAAATGGAATGGACATTTATATAATTGGTATAATACCAAAACTTTAGCACCACTCTTGCCAAAGTATGTTTCAACAGTTGACAGTGGAAACTTTGTGCGGATATATGTATACACTAAAAATGTTTCTAGAAGAAAAACTTAATTCACAATATAAAGATAGAATAGAAAATCTTTTAAAAGATGTGGATAAAATTATTAAAAATACTGATTTTTCTTTACTTTATAGTAAGGAAAATAGGCTTTTGTCTATTGGTTTTGATGTGGAGGCAAATAAATTAACTGACACTTATTATGATTTACTTGCCTCAGAAGCAAGGCAGGCAAGTCTAATTGCCATTGCGAAAAAAGATATTCCAGCAAAACACTGGAATAATTTGAGTAGGACCCTTACTACACTCGGAAAATATAAAGGACTTATATCATGGTCTGGAACTGCTTTTGAGTATTTAATGCCTAATATTAATATTAGAAAGTATGAGGGAAGTCTTTTAGATGAGTCTTGTAAATTTATGGTTATGAGCCAAATGAAGTATGCTGATAAGCTAGGGATACCATGGGGAATTTCGGAGGCAGCCTTTAATTTGAAGGATTTAAATTCAAATTATCAGTATAAGGCTTTTGGTGTACCTTGGTTAGGCTTAAAAAGGGGCTTAGGCGATGAAATGGTGGTATCTAGTTATGGATGTATACTTGCAATTACTGATTTTCCAAAAGCAGTGCTTCAAAATTTAAAAGCTCTAGAAAAACAAGGTATGCATGGAAAATATGGATTTTATGAAGCTATTGACTATACTCCAGAAAGGCTTACACCTGGCAAAAAAAATGCACCAGTCGAGACCTATATGGCTCACCATCAGGCACTTATTCTGCTTTCTATAAATAATTTACTTAATAATAACATTATGCAAAAAAGATTTATGGAAAATCCTGAGATTAAAGCAATTGATATACTTTTGCAGGAGAGAATGCCTAGTGACATGCTTATTACAAAAGAAAGAAAAGAAAAAACTAAAAAGGTTAAATATGCTGGATATGATAATTATGTATCTAATAAATATACAGAAGTGCTTGAGTTTCCGAGGAAATGTAATGTTTTATCTAGTGAGGACTATCTAATTGAAGTAGATGATAGAGGAAATGGATTTAGTAGATATAAAGATATTTTAGTTAATAGATATAAAGAGACCTCTAGTGTGCCTTGTGGTATATTTTTCTATATAAGAGATACAAGGTCTGGGAAGATTTGGAAGGCAAATTATGAAGCGGGTCAGACAGATAAGTATGAGGTTACTTTTGCAGAAGATATATCTGAGATTAAAAAAATCAAAAATGGTGTTGAAGCAGATGTTAAAATAATTGCTGCTTCAGCTTTGGGAACTGAGATAAGAAGAATTAAGCTTAAAAATACTTTAGAAAAGGACATGGATTTAGAGCTGATTCGGATACTTTAGACCAGTTTTATCAAGGATTGAGGATGATATAGCCCATCCTGCATTTAATAATTTATTTTTAAAATACGAGTTAAGCAAGCAAAAAGATTTATTGATTAAGAGAAATAAAAGAGGAAATAGTGCAGCTATTTATCTAGGAGCAAATTTATTTTTGAAAAACGGAGAAAACAGTGAGCTTGAGTATGAGATAGATCAAGCTAAAATGTCTAATATCCTAGAAAATAATGCCCCATTTTCAAATAGTTTAGGACTTGTTACAGAGCCGTGTGTAGCTATTAAAAAAACTGTAAAAATAAAGGCTGGAGAAGAAAAAGAGTTTAATTTAGTTATAGCTATTTCAGAAAAGGAGGAGGATGTTACAAAGAGCCTTGAATATTATAGAATACAGGAAAATATTAATCAAGAGTTTAATATAGCAAGAGCCAAGGCAGAGGAGGAGGCAAGATATTTAAATTTAAGACGTAGTAATTTAGAGGTATTTAATATGGTATTGCCATATGTTATGCATCCAAACCCTATGAGAAGTCTATATATGAAGGACTTTGCAGATAGAGAATTTAAGCAAAGAGATTTTTGGAAGTATGGAATTTCTGGAGATTTGCCAATAATTCTTATTACTGTTAAGTCTGCAAGCGATATTTATATAGTAAAGGAATTATTAAAAGTTCATGAAATGCTCAGAGTAAAAGGAATTAGGACGGATCTTTGCATACTTGATTATGAAAAAAATGTTTACGAAAGATATGTAAAAGACCAGATTATCCAACAGATTTTGAATTTACAAATTGGGTATTTGCAGAATGTTAGTGGTGGAATTTTTATATTGAATGCTAATGAGATTGAAGATGAAGAACTATTTAAGTTTAAGGCAAATCTTGTTATTAATGCTTCTAAAGGAAATGCTATTGAAGCTATAAAGGAAATGGAGGAAGAGTATAAAAAGAGTATAAAAAATATTGGATATCAAGCCGAAAATACAATTAGAGCTGAAATGAATTTTGAACCTATTAAACCTAATATTGATATGAAAAATTTGAAATTTTATAATGGTTTTGGCGGATTTTCTGAGGATGGAAGGGAATATATAATTAGACAAAATAAGGAGGCTTTTCCTCCTACTACTTGGAGTAATGTGCTAGCGAATAAAAATTTTGGAAGTGTTGTGACAAATAATATGGGAGGATTTACTTATAGCAAAAACAGTAGACTAAATAGAATAACTGCTTGGGCAAATAATCCTAGTCAAGATATTCCTTCTGAAATAGTTTATTTGAGAGATTTAGAGCTTGGAAATGCTTGGACTTTAAATGCAAACGTAATGCCAGATGGTGAGGAATATTATACAATTTTTGGATTTGGGTATGCAAAAAGTTATCATGCTTCACTTGGAATTATTCAAGAAAGTGAGACTTTTGTTCCAAATGAAGATAGCATCAAGGTGAATATTATTAGACTTAAAAATACTTTATCAGAAAAGAGAAAATTAAAGCTAATTTATTATATAAAACCTGTCTTAGGTGAGGACGAGACTAAAAGTAGTGGATATATTAATTTGAGCTTTTTACCAGAGAATAATTTAATTACTTGCAAAAATATTTATGGAGAGGATTTGTCAAAACTTGTCTATGTTTCAAGTAGTGAAAGCATAAAGTCTTTTACAGGAAATGATTTAGGCTTTATGGGTATGGGAGATTATACCAAGCCTGATTCAATTTTTAAAACTGAGCTTGATGGGGAAAATGCTTTGGGTGTACCATCTTGTATTGCATTTGAAATGGAAATTGAGCTTGAGGCATTTGAAGATAGGGCAATTACACTTGTTTTAGGAGAAGCAGAAGATTTTGAAAGTGCTGAATTGACTTTGCAAAAGTATATAAGTCCAGAGCTTGCAAGCGATGCGCTTAGAATGACTAAAGATTATTGGAGTACAATTTTGAGAAAGGTTCAAGTTAAAACTGGTAATGAGGATATTGATTTTATGCTAAACCGGTTGGGCTATGTATCAGACTATTGTATGTAGAATGTATGCTAGAAGTGCCTATTATCAATCTGGAGGAGCTTTTGGGTTTAGAGATCAGCTTCAAGATAGTTTATCCTGCAAGTTTGTATCAACGGAAATGCTAAAGGAGCAGATTTTGAAGCATGCAAGTCACCAGTTTGAAGATGGAGATGTAGAGCACTGGTGGCATGACGAGACAAGGCGTGGTATTAGAACTCGTTTTTCTGACGATTTACTTTGGCTTCCTTATAGTGTTTGTGAGTATATTGAATTTACTGGTGATTATAATTTGCTTAACTTAGAGGTGCCTTATTTAAAAGGGAATTTGCTATCTGAGGGTGAGGACGAAAAGTATGATTTATATGAAATAAGTGAATTAAAGGAGAGTATTTATAAACATTGTATTCGTGCAATAGAGAAGGCTTTAAATTTTGGTGGAAATGGACTTCCTAAGATTGGCTCTCGGAGATTGGAATGATGGGTTCAGTACAGTTCGGAAATAAAGGAAAGGGAGAGAGTGTTTGGCTTCGGCTTCTTCCTTTATGATGTTATTAATAGGTTTGATATTATATGTAAAGAAGCTCGGAAACACTGAATATATTGCAAAATTTGAGGGTGTGAAGGAGGCCTTAAAAATTGCTCTAAATGATAAAGCTTGGGATGGAGAATGGTTTAAGCGTGCTTATATGGATGACCGGTAGAGCTTTAGGCAGTAAAGATAATTCCGAATGTAGGATTGACAGCATTGCTCAGAGCTGGGCTGCTATATCTGGAGCTGGGGATAGTGACAAGGTCAAAACAGCACTAAATAGCTTAGAGCAACATTTGGTTAATAAAGAAGCACGGAATTATTAAGCTTTTAGACCCACCATTTGAAAATGGAGATTTAGAACCTGGATATATAAAAGCGTATTTGCCAGGGGTCAGAGAAAATGGAGGACAATATACGCATTCTGCAATATGGGCTATAATTGCTTTTGCTTGCTTGAACCTAAATCAAAAAGCTACTGAATTTTATAAAATGATTAACCCGATAAATCATGGAAATACGAATGAAAAGGAGCTTGTGTATAAGGTAGAGCCTTATGTTATTGCAGCAGATATATACGGTGCAGCTAATCTTCTGGGACGTGGTGGCTGGACGTGGTATACTGGCTCTAGCAGTTGGTTTTACAAAGCTGGAATTGAATATATATTAGGACTTAAGATAAATAAACGGAATTTTAAGTATTTCTCCTTGTGTACCTAAAGAATGGGAGGAATATTATATTAGATATGAATATGGTGCTAGTGTGTATAATATTAGAATAAAAAATTTAAGTAAGCTCGAGCCAAATCAAGTAAAGAGCTTCAAGGTAAACGGAGAAGAAATTATTGAAAAGCAAATAAAACTAATTGATAATGGAAGAATATATGAAATAGAGGTTGAATTGTAGAGGCGAAAAAGAGTCGTAAAAATACGGCTCTTTGACCCTGTTGATTTTTTAATTAAATTATGACTTGATTTTTAAAAAATTTTTGTTTATAATGTAAGTGGAAAGTTATGTGCCAAAAAAAGTGCATTTTGTGACCTTCCTTTACTGGCACAATAGGAGGAAACTGTTTATGACAAAGAAGGGTGTTATTTTGATAATTGTACTTGTTATATTGCTTAGCACAATTACTATCTTGGTTACAGTAAGACATAGAGAAATAAAGGAGGAGGTTAGTAGAAATTTGATATCCGATTCAAATTCTATTATTTACAAAGAGGATGAATTTGCATTTGATATAACAAATGCTACTGATATTGATTTAGAAAAGCTTAAAGGATATGAACTTCCTATTATTATACAATTTGGGTCCAGAGAGAATGAAATCTGTGCAGATATGTTATCTAGCTTAGAAAAGCTAAATAAGAATTTAAGAGGAAGGGCTATTATAAAATATCTAGATACTGATAAGTATGCAGAACTTTGGAAGGAGCCCTTGGTGCCATTCGAGGAGGATGCAATGCAGCTTTTAATAAATAATGATGGAACACCATATAATACAGATATTTCTGAAGCTTTTGGATATAAGCTCATTAAGAATGAGGCTGGAGAGCATATATATACGATACATGATGGAGATTTGACCTTGAGTAATATGGAGGAAATCTTAAATAATATGATTGTAAAATAATATATAATAAAAACATAATGGTTAATAATTTATAGAAATGCCAGAAGATGAGCAAAACTTCTGGTGTTTTTTATGTCGGAAAAGTTTAAAGTGTTTTTTTATGAAAATTCGCTTGAAATTTTTCTAAAATTGTAGTATAATAATTATGTCGGAAAAATTTGACAAAATTGAGAGGAAGTGTGTTTATGTTCAACATAGGCGATTATATTGTTTACCCAATGCATGGAGCAGGAACAATTGACGCAATTGAAGAAAAAGATATCCTAGGACAAAGACAGGCATATTACATAATTAAAATGCCAGGAGAAGTAAAGGTAATGATACCAACAGCTCAAGCAGATAAAGTTGGAATAAGAAGTATTATAGATAAAACTCAAGCAAATAAAGTATTTGACATTTTAAGTGAGGATGAAACACAAGCAGACATGAATTGGAATAAAAGATATAGGGAGAACATGGACAAAATGAAAACTGGTGACATCTATGAAGTTGCAGATGTTGTAAGAAACCTAAGCTTTAAACAAAAGGAAAAGGGTCTTTCAACAGGAGAAAAGAAAATGCTTACTAACGCAAAACAAATTTTAGTTAGTGAACTTGCATTAGTTGAAGCTTCTTCACAAGAAAGAATGGAAGGATTAATTGATGAAAAGATTACAAATTCTTTCAAGTCATTTAAAGTAGACGAGGTTGGAGCTGCCGAAGGAGTTAGCAAATTTATTCCGTTTGATGGAGAAGATACAATTGTCGGATAACATATTAATATATGGCGCCAAAGAGAAACTCTGGCGCTTTAATTTTTGTTCAAATTTAAGTAATAAACTTAGAAATATATAAATAAACATATATAAAAACAAGTAGGAGATAAAAATATGAAAAAATATTTTGGAACTGATGGAATTAGAAGAATAGCTAATACAGAGCTTACACCAGAGCTTGTATATAAAGTTGCAAAAGCAGCAGCTTTTGTGTTTAGTAAAAATGCTGATCATACTCCAGTTATATTGATTGGAAAGGATACAAGACTCTCAGGAAATTTAATCGAAAGCAGTATGACAGCAGGATTTTTGAGCTACGGGGTAAATGTAATACACTTAGGAGTTATACCAACACCAGCGGTTGCATATCTTACAAGAGTTTTGAAGGCAGATGCTAGTGTAGTTATTTCTGCATCTCACAATCCATATGAATATAATGGAATAAAGTTTTTCAGTAATAAGGGAATGAAAATTGCGGATAGTTTAGAAGAAGAAATAGAAGAAGTAATGGAAAATGGAGCAGTAGACAATATAAGGGCAGTAGGAGATAAAATTGGCAAGGACGAGTATAAAGAAAATTTGATAAATATGTATTTAGATTTATTTATGGAAAACTTTGCAAAAGAAATAAAAGATAATTTGAAGCAGGATTTTGTAGTACGGTATAGACACAGCAAATGGAGCTACATATCAAATTGCAGAAAAAGTATTTACAAGATTGCGTATCCCATATAAAATAATTGAAAATGAGCCTAATGGAGTTAATATAAATGGAAAATGTGGTTCAACCCATATGGAAAGAATTTCACAGTATGTAAGAGAAAATAATTTAAACTTGGGAATAAGCTATGATGGAGATGGAGATAGATGCTTGCTTACAGATGAGAATGGAGAAGTCATAGATGGGGATATAATTTTATCAATTTTTGCAAAGTATTTAAAGCAAAATGTAGGTCTTAATAAAGATACAATAGTAGCGACAGTAATGAGCAATTTAGGATTAAACAAATATGCAAGGGAAAATAACTTAGAATTAAGACAAACGAAGGTAGGAGATAGAAATGTTTTAGAGGAAATGCTAAAAAATGGATATAACTTGGGAGGAGAACAGTCAGGACATATAATACTATTAGATTATAACCCGACAGGAGATGGCATTCTAACCTCCATCTTAATGATATTAGTAATGTTAAAGACAAGAAAGAAGCTGTCAGAATTAAAAAAGATAATAAAAATTTATCCACAAGTATTGATAAATGCAAGAGTTAAAAACGAAAAAAAGGATAAGTATAGAGAAGACGAAGAAATTAAAATAGCAATAGAAGGTTTAGAAAAGGAATTTGAAGGAAATGGAAGAGTTTTAATAAGACCTTCAGGAACAGAAAGTTTAATAAGAGTAATGATAGAAGGAGAAGATAAAGAAATTATAACAAAAAAAGCAAAAGAGTTAGTTACTTTAATAGAGAAAAAATTAAGTTAAGGAAATGAATATATAAAAAACTCAAGCTGCTCCTTGAGTTTTTTTATAGCATGTAAATTGATTTCTTAATATTTCTGTTCTTTTTCTAAAGTATTAAATAATTTTAAAACTTCAAAATATTCCTAACTTGAACTAAAAACAATGTAAAAAAACAATAACCGAAATCAATCGACATAATACAGGAAGGATTTAGGCAATACATGTCGAATAATATAGTATATTAAAGGAAGGGATAAGATGGCAAGATATGACAATGGCTTAATTGAAGAAATAAAATCAAATACGAGCATTGTAGATATAATTTCTGAATATGTTGCACTAAAAAGGCATGGAAGAAATTATTTTGGTTTATGTCCATTTCATAATGAGAAATCACCATCTTTTTCAGTATCTGAGACAAAGCAAATATTTCACTGCTTCGGCTGTGGAGTAGGAGGAGATGCAATAGGCTTTCTAAAAAAAATAGAGAACATAGAATTTACAGAGGCATTAGAGAGACTTGCAGATAGAGCAGGAATTAATCTTCCTAAAATGGAAGTCAGCGAAGAAATGCAGAGGAAATTAGCTCTAAAGGAAAAAGTTTTTGCTATAAATAAGGTAGCTGCTGAGTACTTTCATAACAATTTATATGGAAAGAATGCAAAACAAGCTCAAGAGTATGTAAAAAAGAGAAAAATGGATAATGCTACTTTAAAGAAGTTCCAAATAGGTTATTCAGGTAATTTCGATGATTTATATAAAGAACTAAAAAAACAAGGTTTTGCAGATGAAGAGATATATGAATCAAAGTTAGTTTTAAAATCAAAGACAGGAATGCCAAATGATGCTTTTAAAAAAAGGCTCATGTTTCCAATAAGAGATGTCAAGGAAAGAGTAATTGCTTTTGGAGGACGAGCTTTAGATGATAGTAAACCCAAGTATATAAATTCACCAGATACGATTTGTTATAATAAAGGCAGAAATTTATATGCATTAAATATAGCAAAGAAAACAGAAAGGGACTTTTTCATTATGGTAGAAGGGTATATGGATGCTATATCACTTCACCAAAGAGGCATAGATAATGCAATTGCATCTTTGGGCACAGCACTTACTGAGCATCAGGGAAGGCTTATTAAGAACTATAAATCAAAAATTATTATAGGATATGATTCAGATGCAGCAGGACAAGGGGCAACAATGCGAGGACTTGAGATTTTACAAAATTTGGGATATGATATAAGAATTTTACAGTTAGAAGGTGCAAAAGATCCTGATGAATTTATTATAAAATATGGAAGTGGAAGGTTTGAACTATATTTAAAAAATGCAATATCTTTAGTTGAATTTAAGGTAAAGAATTTGAAACAAGATTTAGATTTAGAACAGGCAAATGACAAGATAAAATTTTTGAACGAGGTAAGCAAAATATTACTTAAAACAAA
>CARDEQ010000023.1:7961-12760 GCA_948958005.1 uncultured Clostridia bacterium | reverse complement strand
GACTTAGCACAAATGATGGAAAAATTAGTTGAATATATGGATATTGATATTAAAAACTTACTTGATAAAACTATAAAAGTATTGCCACAATTGGTATACGGAGTTGTTGGTGTCGTACTGATATTTTTCGTATTAGTTGTACTTGTTCCTTGTATCGAAGTATACATGGGAGGCTGGCTAATTTCTGCTTATAACCTGTAATATGGCTTAATAACTTTTTGGTTTAATAAAATTAGTTAATAGAAAGATATATATTTTTTTAATCTATTACTTGCTGGGCAACTCTTCGGATTATAAGATCTAAAGAAGAGTTGTCCAGATTTGCATAAATTATCTTTTATTACATTCCAATCACTAAATTAAATTTCAGCTGCTTTCTACTCATTTGGCGGAGGTAAAATGCCTAACTAAAAAATTATGCCACCTATTCTTACAAGCACAAGCATTTGACATAAAAACTTTACAAAAAATGTAAAAATTTAGTCGTAACCCTTGAAAAATCTACTTAAATGTGATATCATATTTATAGTAATTTTTTAGAAAAGAAGGAGATATAATGGGAGATAAGCTTGCAAATGTATTAATTGTTTTTATGATGGTTGTTATTCTTGGGCTTGGTGGAATGTATTATGTAAAGGCTATTGGTGGTGGAAATAACGTTTCTGCTGGCAATTCTGCGCAGATTCAAGAGCAAATACAAGGTAATATAACTACAATTAATAATGACAATGGTACATTGAGTGTTAATGCAGAAGAAAATAGAAATACAATTGGTCAAGTGTCTACTACTGGAAACAATTTCTATACTCAAAACAATAGTACTGCTAACAGATACTACTATAATCAACTAAATGAGTATTCTAAAGCAATCTATGATGCGATTGTAAATAATATTGGAAAACTAAAGAATGGTAATGAGAGAATAGATATAGATTATGATTTTTCACAGGTTTGGAATAATGGAAATGGAGATACAGAATTAAACGAATATTATACTGACGCAATTAACGCATTAAATCTTGATTATCCAGCATTATTTTATATAGACTTTTCTAAAATGTGGTTAACTATTGAAAAAGTTTCAAGTTTTTTTAGCACTAAATATAGCCTATATATAAAACCAAAAGACCATCCAAATTACTATGCAGACGGATATAACTCTAGATTAGAGGTTGAAACTGCAATTAAACAAATAGAAAATGTAAAAGAGCAAGTAAAGCAAACTTGCACAGGAAGTGATTATAATAAAATAAAGAAATTACATGATTGGCTAATCGATTATATGGAATATGATATGTCATCAAATAATAAAGCTAATGTATATGGTGCCATGGTTGAGAAAAAAGGTGTATGTGAAAGCTATGCAAGAACTATGAAGTACATATTAGATGATATGGGAATAGAATCTATATTAGTAACTGGAACAGCTACCAATTCTAATGGAAGAACAGAAGACCATATGTGGAATGACATCAAGGTAGATGGAAACTGGTACGCATTAGATGCGACTTGGGATGATCCAGTTATAATAGGCGGGGGAAAAGCTAACGACGAGATTAAGCATAGATATTTTTTAATAGGAAGCAGAGATTTATATAAAAATCACAGTGAGAAATTAAAAATATCAGAAGCTGGAAGAACATTTAGCTTACCAAAACTTTCAATGAATAATTATTAAAATTGTATAAAAATGGCTCGGTTTGTAAATAATACTAAAAAAAGAAATGAGTTGGTATTATGAACAAACGAGCTATTTTAATATTAACTGCTCTAGTATTATTCTTTGGTGCAGCGTATATAACTACTTTAAAGTTTGATGAGCAAAAAAAAGAGAACATCTTAGCAGATAGAATAGAAATCCAAGAAAACGAGGTAGAGATAATAAAAAATGAAACAGTGTTAAGCGCTAATACAGAAGAAACAAAAACAACACCAAACACAGAATTAGTATTAAAAAAAATATACAAAGACTGTGGTCACTCGAAAATAGAGAGTGCAACTTTACCAGAAGAAATGGTAAATTTAAATAGAGAAGAATTAGCGGAAAAATATAAAACCTGGGAAATAGAAAAATTTGCTAAAGAGGAAGTTATATTAGCAAGGGAGGTATCTAGTTTTTGTGGAGAGCACTTTTTAGTAATAGAAGAGAATGGTATTGTGTCAATTTATAATTTAGACGAGGCAGGAAATAGGAGCTTAAAAGAAGTATCAGAAATAGCATATGAATATCTTCCAGAAACAGATAAAATAATCTTAAAAAATCGGAATCTATGTATATAGCCTAGAGGATTTAAACAAAATAAAAGAAGACTACGAGGCATAAAAAAGGAAAGCAAGAAAAAAGAAAGAGAAAAAGACAAGGGGACGGAGCTTTTGTCTTAAGGTTCAAATCTTTTTGAAACCCTAAGACAAAAGCTCCGTCCCCTTGTCTTTTTCTCTTTCTTTCTGCCTCTCTTATTTCAATTTTTCCTTTTCGTCTTTGATATATTTCTGCATATTGAAGGCACGGAAGTAGAGAACTAAAGCTAATATTTTTGCGACTAATGCTATGCAGTAAATATAGATTGAGAAATCATATATGGTTGCTTCTAAAATATTATTATTTAAGTAGCGAATAACCAACGAACATGCCATTGCCATATAAAATAGCACTGTTGCAAGCTTTCCATACCATTTGCTTGAGACTACAAGTTCTTTTCCATAAAGGAAAGAAGCACCTGAAATCATTGCAAATTCTTTTATAACAACAATGGCAAGTATCCAAAATGGAATTATTCCTTTAATACAAAGTGTAACAAGAATTGCAACCTGCGTAGCTTTGTCTGCAAAAGGATCCATTAATTTTCCAAAATCAGTTATGAAATTAAATTTTCTTGCAATAGCTCCATCCAATACATCAGTTAATCCAGAAATAACGAGAAGTATTAAAGCAATAATAAAACTTTCGTGTGCGATTGAAATTACAATTGGAACTATAAGTATAAACCTAAGTAATGTTAGGATATTTGGTACATGTTTTAGCATATATATATTTCTCCTCTTTGAACTTATTATTTTTCAAAAGTCAATTCTTTATTCCTCAAATCAACTTTAATATTATTCCCATTTATTATTTCCTGCCTTAATATTTTCTCTGAAATCTCATCCTCAATATACTTTTGAATAGCACGTCTTAAAGGTCTAGCACCATATTTTAAGTCTGTTCCTTTATCTAATAAATATTCCTTTGCTTTGAGAGAAACCTCAAGTGTAATATTTTTTTCAGATAAAGCCTTCTTAGTATCCTCAAGCATCAAATCAATAATTTTCAACAATTGTTCCTTTGTTAAACTATTAAATACAACGATTTCATCAATTCTATTTAAAAATTCTGGTCTAAAGGTTTCCTTCAAACTATCTAAAATCTTGCTAGAATCTAAAAGAGCCTGCTTACCAAAACCAATAGAATTATTATTCAAATTAGACCCAGAATTAGAAGTCATAATAATTATTGTATTTTCAAAACTTACAGTATTCCCTTGAGAATCTGTCAACTTTCCATCATCTAAAACTTGAAGCAAAAGGTTGAAAACATCACTGTGAGCTTTTTCGATTTCGTCTAAAAGCACTATTGAGTATGGTTTTCTTTTAACTTTTTCTGTGAGCTGACCTGCATCATCATATCCAACATATCCTGGAGGAGAGCCTATTAATTTAGCAGTAGAATGAGATTCCATATATTCTGACATATCAACTCTAATAATAGCATCTCTATCACCAAACATTTCAAAAGCAAGTGTCTTTGCAAGTTCTGTTTTACCTACACCTGTTGGACCAACAAATAAGAATGATGGTGGTCTTCTTGTAGATTTAAGTCCTGCTCTATTTCTTCTAATAGCACGAGCAACAGAAGATACAGCATCTTCCTGACCAATTATTTTTTTATGAAGATTTCCTTCAAGGTTAAGTAATCTTGCAGTTTCTTCTTCTGTAATTTTTGTTACAGGAATTTTTGTCCAATGCTCGATTACTTCTGCAATATCTTGGATTGTAACTTCTTTTAATTTTAAATTTTTGTTTATTTCTTCGATTTCTTCTAGTAATTTGCATTCGCGAGTTTTTAAATCAGCAGCCTTTTGATAATCCTCTGTTGAATCAGCCTGGGCAGCTTCATTTTTCTCCTCCTGCACTATTTTAAGTTCATTTTTAAGCAATTCTAATTTATAAAGTTCTTTGTTATCTAAATTTATTCTAGAACAAGCTTCATCTAAAATATCAATAGCCTTATCAGGTAAAAATCTATCATGTATATATTTTTCAGACATATTAACAGTAGCGCGAATAACTTCATTTGATATTTTAACTTTATGAAATTCCTCGTAGTACTTTTTTATACCACATATAATATCAGTAGCTTTTTCGATATTTGGCTCCTCGACAAGTACTGTTTGAAATCTTCTCTCTAAAGCAGAATCCTTTTCAATATATTTTCTATATTCTTTTAAAGTAGTAGTTCCAATCAATTGAATTTCTCCACTTGCAAGAGGTGGTTTCAAAATATTTGCAGCATTCATAGCATTTTCACCGTCACCTGAGCCTACAATACTATGTATTTCGTCAATAACCAAAATAATATTTTTCAAGGCTTTACATTCATCAATAATCCCTTTCATTCTGGCTTCGAATTGACCTCTGAACTGAGTACCTGCAACAACTGATGTCATATCTAATAAATAAACCTCTTTATTTAAAAGCTTAGCTGGAACTTGCCCTTGAGCAATAGCAATTGCAAGCCCTTGAGCAATGGCGGTTTTACCAAC
>CARDEQ010000023.1:0-7951 GCA_948958005.1 uncultured Clostridia bacterium | reverse complement strand
TACCAACACCAGGTTCACCAATTAAGCAAGGGTTATTTTTTGTACGCCTATTTAAAATTTGGATAATTCTTCTAATTTCAAGATTTCTACCAATTACTGCATCTATTTCATTATTCTTAGCTTTACTAGTAAGATTTGTTCCATATAAATCAAGATATTTCTTCTTTTTTTCTTTAGTTTTTTTATCCACTTTAACTCTTTTATTACTATTTGATTTATTTTGGGCCTCCGCATTTGGAGCTGTATTAAATATATTACCGATAATTGCACCAATTGGAACCATATTCTCATTAGCCTCATCAAAGTCCATGTCAGATAATTCCATATTATTAGAAATATTATTAAACATTGTTTCAAATTGTTCTGCAACATTTGCAAGATCTATATCATTATCGCCAAGTACAGATTGTAAAGGATTAATACCCTTTTCTCTAGCACAGTTCAAACAATAACCTGTAACATGCTTTGGATCCTCCTTTGTAGGAGCGTTAATAAAAATTACTGCCTGTTCCTCTTTACATACTGAGCATAACATAATTTAAAGTCCTCCTTTTCACTTTGCTATATCTAATAATAATACTACAAAAGCCCTAAAAAGTCAAGCTGTAAAGACAGAGCAAACACGCCTAAAATTCACCAAGAAAGAGAAAAAGAGATATAAAGTGAAGGGCCTTTAAAGACAAGGGGACGGAGCTTTTGTCTTGCGGAAAATTATATGTTTGCAAATGATTAAAAATATGGTATAATATATATAGTTATATAGTTCAAAAGAAAAGGAGAAGCAAAACGATGAATAAAGAAATTAAAATAAGAAATATATGTTTTATAATAATTATTATAATCTGTGTATTAGCATTATCATATGGAGTATATTATGATATCTTTATAAAAAATAGTCCAGCAAAAGCACCAAAGGTTCCAATTTCAACAGTTGATGTAGAATTTGAGGAATTATTTGATAATAGTTTGCATCTTCAGGATTATAATAGTGCAGGATTTACATTAAAAGAGGAGCCAACAAAAGAGATAGTTTATACAGAATATACATTAAATGAAATTTTCGAAGGAAAATATGATATACATGTAAATATACCTATAATAAACATAAATCATGAGAATATAACTAAAATTAATAAGGAAATAACTTCAATATTTTATGATAAAGTAAATAGCTTAATTGAGGCATCAAAAGAAGAAGGTGCTTCAAGAAGTATATATACAGTTTCATATACAGCATATTTAAATGAGAATATTTTATCTTTAGTAATTAAAGCTACACTTAAGGAGGGAACAAATGCACAAAGAGTAATAATTCAAGGATATAACTATAATTTATCAACAAACCAGCTTCTAAAGCTCGAGGATGTATTAGAAGTAAAAAAGATAGCAGTGGAAACAGTTGAAGAGGAGATAAATAAAACTATACAAGGTGCAATTGATTATTCTCAGAATATGTCGTCTCTTGGGCATGAAACATATAAAAGAAATATAAAAAATACAATATATCAAGTAGAAAATTCAAATAACTTCATATTAGGACCAAATGGAGCTATATATATCATATATGCATATGGAAATACAAATTTCACAACAGAAAATGATATTGTTTATATAAAATAATTTAATGAAATGAAGCAAGCCTAAAATACTAGAACAATGCTTTAACAATGAGTATTCATATGAATAAATTTCAGTAAGAACTTTCAGACTGTTGACAAAGTAAATTTTGCTAACAGTCTTTTCTTTTTATAAATACAATGCAAAGAGCTTAGAGGGGAAACTCTAAGCTCTTATAAAATAAAAAATAAAAGGGGATGTTTTTCACTATTTGTATTTAGTGTAACTATAATATAACAATAAAATTTGTCCATTGTGTGAACTTGAGGTGAAAGCTTATTAAAAAAACTCTTAAGAAAAAATGAAGGTCTACAATCTAAAGACTTGCAATATAATAAATAAAAAAGGAGAGAAAATATGGGACGAAGATTGAGCAAAATAACAGCCTTTTTGGAGATGCCAGAGGAGATTATGACCGATAAACCAAGAACAACAATAGTTGGCTTTGAAGAATTAGTAATTGAAAATTACAAAAATATCCTAGAATATGATGAAATATTCATAAAGGTAAATACATATGTTGGAGCAATAAATATTTCAGGGGTCAATCTGAAGTTAATACAAATGAATAAAGATGACATTATGGTAATGCGGAAGAATTGATAGTATAGATTTTGAGCAAAATGAATAGAAAGGAAGAAGAACTTGATATTTAAGATTTTGATTAGGTATATCCTAGGATATGTGAATATTTCTATCCAAGGATATTACATAGAAAGATTTATAAATGTTTGTATAGCTAAAAATATATTCTTATGGAATGTGAAAATAGAAAAATCCACTTATGCACATGCAAATATTGGGTTAAGAGATTTTAAAAAATTAAAAGATGTAGCTAGAAGAACTAATTGTAGAATAAAACTAAATACTAGACGAGGACTTCCATTTTTAATGGATAGATATAAAAAGAGAAAAATATTTTTCATGTTCTTAGCTATAATTACAATTTTTATATATACTGAATCAAAATTTGTTTGGAATATTGAAATACAAGGTGCAAACAGAATATCAGAGAGTGAGATTTTAGAAGTACTTGAAGAAGGTGGTCTAAAAATTGGAGCTAAGAAATCAAGTATTAAGCCAAAAGAAATTATAAACCAAATAAGACTAAAACGTGATGATGTTGCATGGATGAATATTGATATGAAGCGGAACTAATATAATAGTAGAAATTGCAGAAACAACAGAAAAGCCAGAAATAATACCAATAGACGAATATTGTAATATAGTTTCAAAAAAGAAGGCAGAAATAGTAAAAATAACTTCTGCAAATGGTACTCAAGCAGTTAAAATAGGTGATACAGTTGAAGCAGGAGGAATGTTAATAGGTGGCTGGATGGAAGGAAAATTTACGGGAACCAGATATGTTCATGCAAGAGGAGAGGTTATAGGAAAAGTTTTATATAGCAAAAAAGAAAAAATGGACTTAAAGCAGGTATCCGTAAAGAGAACAGATAAGAGCCAAAAAAAGTACTATATAAAATTTAATAATTTTGAAATAAATTTCAATAAAAGGCTTCCAAAATTTCAAAAATATGATACAATAAATGAAGAGAAAAAATTAAAACTATTTTCTGATTTTTATTTGCCAATAACCCTAGGGATTTCTACATATTACGAATTAGAAGAAGCAAACGAGGTATTAACACTAAAACAAGCAAAAGAAAAGCTAACAGAAAAGCTGAAAAATGAGCTGTTAGAAGAAATAGAAAATAAAGAGGATATAAAGAATATACAGATAAATGCAGCAGAAGAACCGACAGCCGTAGAGGTAGAAGTGATATATGAAGTGCTTGAGAGTATTGGAACTGAAGAAAAGATAATTAATTATTAGGAGGGATACCATGGAAGAAAGAGGACTGAGAGTCGCAAAAACAGATAAGGCATTTTTTTCAAAAATTTCAACAACAATTAGCAAATTATTAATACCAACAAAAATAGGGATTAATGGAATGCTAATAACCTTAAAAAGAAATAATGTATTGAAAAATTATGAAATAACAACAAATAATAAAGAGGAAGAAAAGGAGGAGCAACTCCAAAAGAAGTATGAGGACGCATTTATATTATATTTAGAATCAATTGATAAATATGTAATGGATTCAATTTATAAAAAGGTTACAACTAAGACAGCAACAGCTTTTGAAGAAGAAGCTCTTTCAAGATATTATGCAGTAATACATTTAAAAGAAACACAATATTTAGAATACAAATATAGAAAACAAAAATACTTATTAGATTTAGATTATATGTCATTAAAAAATGAAAACAAGGAGAAACAATTATCTAGATTTAATAGCTTCTATGCGTCAAAAATGAATGGTATATATAAAGGAATTCTTAAAAACTATTCTGTTCAATTAGCAGATAAAATGTCTACAAATTTACTAGACAAAAATGAAATATATGATAATATATTCGAAACATTAGAAGATTATATTGCAAATATCCTTCCAATAAAGATTAAATTAGAGGGAAAAGAAAATTACAAAGAAATACTAGCAGAAAATGAAAAAGTAGAAGGATTTCTAGCAGGAAAGCTAGATACAAGAGATCAAATAGAAAAAAAGATGTGTTTACTTGCAATAAGCAGGAAGTTATTTACACATAGTGTACCACTTGTAGTTGCAGAACAATGCTATGAAAAGCTACTAGAAGAAACAAGGAAATTAATTACCAATTCCACAGTAGAATTAAAGAAGGATAAGGCATATAATCTGCTCATAAATTTAATAGAAGAATATAATATAAGACTTCTTTCAAGTAAAATTTATTGGGAGGTTCCACAGGAAAGAGAAGGCTTTAAAAAGTTTTGGGAGGAATACAAGTCAATAGATAGCTCAAACCAAGACGGACAAGTCAAAAAAGAAATATTATTTATTAAAAAAGAGATAGAAAAGCTAGAAGAAAGTTCAGAAAACAACCAAATCATTAAATTTTATAAAAATAAACTTGTAGAATATGGAGTTTTAAAGAGACTTAAAAACTCTTGCAAAACATTTAAAAACCAATGCATGAAGAAAGTTGTGAGAGTATGAGAGAACTTGTAGAAGTTGTATTTGAAGGAGTAGCAGAAGAAGCAAAATATAAAAAAATCATAGATACAGTATATGAAAAGTGCTTTAAGGAAGAAGACCTATACGATTATAACATTTATATAAGTATAATAATTTCAAATGAGGAATATATAAGAAAAGCAAATGAGAAATATAGGAATATAGATCAAGTAACTGATGTACTATCGTTCCCAATGTTTGCACCAGAAGAAATTAACGAAGCTAAGAAAAATAAAGAAGCTCTAGGAGATATAATTATTTGTATTCCTAGAGTAGAAGAACAAGCAAGGGAATATGGACATAGTTTCGAGAGAGAATTTGCATATATGTTAGTTCATGGATTTTACCACCTTATGGGATATGACCATATAAGAGATGAGGATAAAAAAGAAATGAGAGCAAAGGAAGAAAATATACTAAAAAATGTAGGATTTGAAAGGGTTGAAGATTAAACTATGAAGACTAAAATACTAATTGTAATACTAGTTTTAGCAGTTATCGGACTAGGAGTTTTATTTGGAATAAAGTTTGTAGAAAATCAGGATGGTGGAACAAAGACAGTAAGTGAAGATAGTAACAACGAAGAGAATATAATGACAGTGGGACTTGATAATAAACCAGAGGAACCAAAAAGCAAATATTCAAGCGATACAAGAACTATTGCTGTTACGATAGACAATGTTGGAACAGCAATACCTCAGACAGGATTTAATGATGCAATGCTTATCTATGAGGCAATAGTTGAGGGAGGATATACTAGATTTTTAGCAGTATTTAAAGATCCAACGGTTGAATCTATCGGACCCTCGAGGTCTGCAAGGCCATATTTTATAGACTATGCTATGGAAAATGATAGCATATTTGTACACTATGGTGGAAGCGATAAAGCACTTGCAGAAGTAAAAAGCTTAGGAATAAATAATGTCAACGGGATAGAATCACCAGGAAAAGTATTCTGGAGAACAAACAAGAAAACGGCTCCACACAATGCGATTGTAAATGTTGCTGAAGTTTGGAGGTATGCAGAAGGTAAAGGATATAGAACAAAAACAACTCGGAAGGAATGTATTGAATTATAAAGTAAAAGGAGTAGAACTTACAGATGGAGAAGCTGCTCCAAAGGTAACAATACCATATGCACATTCAAATGTAAATTTCAGATATAATGAAGAAAAAAAGTCTTATGAAAGATATGTAGGAAATACAGTGCAAAAAGACTGGATATCAGGAGAAGTATTAACTGCAAAAAATATTATAATAACATTTGCAAATAACTATACAACAGATGAGGAGAATGGATATGGAAGGCAAGCGCTTCAAAATACAGGTACACTAGATGGTTATTATATAACAGAAGGAAAAGCTGTAAAGATAAAATGCAAAAAAACATCAAGAAGTGCAAAAACAGAATATCAAGATTTAACTGGAAAAGAAATTGAAGTAAACGATGGTAACACATATATTCAAATCGTGCCACCAAGCATGAAAATATCATTTATTTAATAAATAAGAAAAAAAGAAAGCGATAAATTATACATAAATTTTGCTTTCTTTTTTCTTATTTTCATGCAGATTTATCAAATTATTAACTATCAAATTTTTAGCAGATAAAATAGTCTTTATTTGTCTTAATTTAGCATTTAGGTAAAAAGTATGCTATTCTAAAAAAGAATTATGGTTCAACATAGTTTTAATCAAGGCGAATCTTGCCAAGAGAATTTCCAAAAAAAGAAGGAATATAAGTGAAGAAAATTATTATTTTTTTGTGCTTTTTAATGTGTTCTTCAGTTTTAATAATCACTTTAAAGAACATATATTTTGAGAGCCAAACTAAAAAAATTGAAAAAAACCTAGATACAATTATAGAAGAAAAAAAGATGGATAGTCTAAAAAAACAAAATCATAAATTTGAAGAGGGAATAATTGGTATATTAATAATTCCTAAACTAGAAATAAAAGCGGTGATAAAAGAGGGAACAAACAAAGAGGTATTAAAACATGCAATTCGGACACTTTGAAGGGACCTCTAAATACATGCGGAAATGTAGCCCTTGCATCACATAATGAAGGCTCATATGCTCACTATTTTTCAAGAATTAAAGAACTAGAAAAGGGTGAAGAAATAATATATATAACAAATATGGGAGAAAGGAGATATTTTGTAGACAAAAGCGAAATTATAGAAGAAACCAATATTGATATTTTAAAAGCGACAGAAGAAAATATTATAACACTAATAACTTGTGTGAAGAAGCAGAAAAATAAAAGACTATGTGTTATAGGAAAAGAAAAATTAAACTAGAAAGGAAAAGAAAAAATGACTAAAAAAATATTTACAGCAATTATTTTTATAATAATATTATTTGGAATTAACAAAGTAAATGCAGTAGAACAAAAAATACCTATTAATTTAGAAAGCACACCTATTTTTCCACCAATAGAAATACAAAAAGATGGGGTTTGGAAAGAGGTAAGCTTAGAAAAACATACAGCAGATAACTCAATAATATACGAAATAGACAAAAATATTCTTAAGCAAAACAATATAAATATAGGTGAAGAATTTAGAGATGAGAGAATATTAAGAATAATAAAAAACGGATATGAGATAAAAGCACCAGCAGATATTGAAACAAAAAACATGGAGGACGCATATGCAGCAACTAGGCTCGCAATGGATTGTGCATTAAATCGGTTATCAAATAGAAGACATAGACAAAGTGTTTAGAATTAAGGAGGATGCAAGTGAGGCAGAAGAAGAAAGTGCAAAAGACATAATAAAAGGAATAAAGCTCTTACTTAATATAGCATATAACGGAGAAGGGAATTTTGACAGAGAAATAAAAGCTATTGCACTAGATGAGTTCGACATAGATGATGTAAAGGATACATACTTTTATTCCCAAACTTTTCAAATAGAAACAAGGGGAGAAAAATTCCTTAGATATAGAGTGAAAGAGAAAAACAAGGCAAGTGTTGAATATTCAGTTGTAAATCATGAAACGATAGAGGATAAAGAAGAATTTGAAATATATGAGCTTATAAAAATAGCAGTTTTAAATGAAGAAGCTAAAAAAACATTTAAAATAGAAGTAGATTTTGAAGCTGACTGCTTAATTGATAAAATATATGTACAAGAAGCTGAGATAGGCACATATTTAATGTATATACAAGAGGAGGGAAGGGAAGAATTTTCAGTAGTTGTAGAGAATATTGGCACACAAGACACAGAAAAACCACCAGAAGAAAATGAAGAACCACCAATAATTAAAGATGAT
>CARDEQ010000022.1:11753-12834 GCA_948958005.1 uncultured Clostridia bacterium | reverse complement strand
ATCAAGAATTTATTATGATTGATGACCAAAAAATTGTATATGAAACAGCTATAGAAATGGCAAGAAAATCATATAGAGATGGAAACAAAAGAGTTTTAATAGTTAAAGGTGGACCGGGTACAGGAAAATCAGTATTAGCAATCAATTTATTAGTAAAATTAACAAATGAAAATATGGTTTGCTCATATGTAACTAAGAATGCAGCACCTAGAAATGTTTATGCCACAAAGTTAAGCGGAGATTTTAGAAAAACAAGAATAAATAACCTATTCAAAGGATCAGGCTCATTTGTTGAATCAGCAGAAGATGAATTTGATGTTTTGATAGTTGATGAAGCACATAGATTAAATGCAAAGTCTGGAATGTTTCAAAATTTAGGAGAAAATCAAATAAAAGAGATTATTAAAGCATCAAAGTTTTCAATATTCTTTATAGATGAATCACAGAGAGTAACATTAAAGGATATTGGAAGTGTTGAAGAAATACAAAAGTATATTGGGCGAGCAAATGCCGAATCAGAAATAATGGAGTTAGAATCACAATTTAGATGCAATGGATCAGATGGATATATAGCTTGGTTAGATGATGTTTTAGAAATTAGAAATACAGCTAATAGTGATGGATTTGATTTGGATTATGACATTAGAATTTGTGATACTCCTAACGAAGTGAGAGATATAATATTTGAAAAGAACAAAATAAATAATAAAGCAAGATTACTTGCAGGATACTGCTGGAACTGGATAAAAGAAGGAAAGAATAAATCGGATATTTTTGATATAACAATTCCAGAATATAATTTTGCAATGAGTTGGAATTTAGGAAATAGTCAAACATGGGCAATTGATTCAGAGTCAGTAAATGAAATAGGATGTATACATACAGCACAAGGACTTGAATTTGATTATGTCGGAGTAATTATTGGAAATGACTTAAGATATGAAAATGGTAAGATAGTTACAGATGTTACAGAAAGAGCAAAGACAGATCAATCAATAAAGGGAATATATAAAATGTTTCAACAAGATTTTGATAAAGCAGAGAAAATAGCAGATGAGATAATAAAAAATACATATAGGAC
>CARDEQ010000022.1:0-11743 GCA_948958005.1 uncultured Clostridia bacterium | reverse complement strand
AGGACAAAAAGGTTGCTATATTTATTGCACAGATAAAAAATTATCAGATTATTTAAAAAGAAGATTAAATCAAAATGGTGGGATTGTTTATTCTATTGATGAAGAGGAACATTATAGTGATTTAATGGTTGCTGAGGATAGTGAAGAATATAGATATGAATAACAAAGAATATATAGATGAGGAATTTAAGTATGAAAATTAAATGTTTAATTTGTGGCGATATAATTGAATCCAAAAGTGTGCATAATTTAGTATCTTGTAAATGTGAAAATTGCTATATTGATGGTGGTAATGAATATTTACATTTTGGAGGAAAAGATTTTAGTAAAATTCTAATTATTTTCGATGATGGTACAGAAGTATTAGCAAGTGATGAAGAAAATTATAAAAGAAAATATGAGGAGTGGGAAAATAATAAATATAGAAATTTTAGTAAAATTCCATTAAATCAAAAGATAGAATAGAAGGCTAATTATAAACTTAAAGTGCAATCCTAACATTTTAAAGTGCAAAAATTGCACTTTAAAATAACAAGCAATTATAATAAAATTAAAAAAATATCAATAAAATTTGAGAAAATATCTCAAAAAATATTGATATTTTTTGAATTTTAGCATATAATATATAAAGTAAAGGAGGATTTTAAAATGTTAATAAGATTTAGTTTTAAAAATTTCAAATCTTTCAAAAATGAAAATTGTTTAGATATGGAAGCAACTTCATTAAAAGAACACGAATATAATGTAGCTAAATTAGATAGTGGTGAATATTTAAAAGTATCTGCAATTTATGGTGCCAATGCTAGTGGAAAAACTAATGTGTTACAAGCATTTGATTATATGAAAAATAGAATATTAGTAAGTGATGACTCTAAAAAGAATTCTCCAATAGATGAAGAAAATATATATAGTTTTATGATAAATGATGAACCAATTGCTTTAGAAGTGGAAATATTAGCCAAAAACAACAAAATATATAAATACGGATTTGAAGTTTTAAAAGATAAAATAGTTTCAGAGTGGTTATTTGAGAAAAGAGTAAATAAATTCTATTCTATTTTTGAAAGAAATAATAATAATGTTCAAATTATGAAAGTTAAAAATAAATTATTTGATTTAACAAATGTAGACGATACAAGTTTATTCTTAAAATCATATAGATCAATAGATAAAAGCAATGAAGACTTTAGTAATGTATATGACTGGTTTGTAAATAGCACATATTTAGATTTAGGAAATCCTAATTTTGAAAGATTTATTAATAATAGAGTTTCATTGAAAATTTTAAGTGATGAAAATTATAAAAAAGAATTATTAAAATTTATAAAAACATTTGACTCTGGAATTGAAGGAATAAAAACAACACCAGATTCAATAGAAGCTGTTAAAAGCAACAATGGTATTATAGATATCGAAGTTATTCATAAAGGAGAAAATGGAGAATTAAAAGCATTACCATTTTATTTAGAATCTAATGGTACTAGAAAGATGTTCCATTTATTTGATTTCTTCATGGATGCATTAAAAAATGGAATGGTATTATTTGTTGATGAATTAGATGCAAAATTACATCCTTTATTAACAAGATATATAATTAATTTATTCCATAATAGTGAAACAAATAAAGGCAATGGACAGTTAATATATTCAACACATGATACAGTAAACTTAAATAAGGAAACATTTAGAAGAGATGAAATATGGTTTGCAGAAAAAGACAAAGATGGTATTTCAGAAATATATGCTTTATCTGATTATATAATAGAAGATGATAAAAATGTAGGTAAAAAAGTAAGAAACGATGCAACATACAATAAAGACTATTTAACTGGAAGATATGGTGCTATTCCAGTACTAGAAGAATTTGATATAGATTATGAAAAATAATAATATTTCAAGAAAAGACAGACTAAAAAGTAAAAGGCAAGCACCAGCCAATTACTTGATTGTATGTGAAGGAAAGAAAACAGAACCTAATTATTTTAATGGATTAAAAAGAAAAATCAATGAAAAGTACGGTAATAAGGTAGATATTTTAATTCCGAATATTGATGTAAAAGGTACTGGAATGAATACTACATCTTTAGTAAAATATACTCAAAAGATAATTAACCATGCTAATAAAGTATATGGACAAGTTTGGGTAGTATTTGATAAAGATGATTATAATGATGAACAATTTGATGCAGCAATAGATAACTGCAATTATAATGTAGCATGGTCTAATCCTAACTTTGAACTTTGGATATTGGCACATTTTAAAAAGATAAACAGATATGTTTCAAAGGATGATGTGTTACAAGAACTAAGCAAAGAATTTCAGAAAAATGGTTTAGGCAATTATACTAAAAACGATACAAATATATTTGATAAGGTTACAAGTGAAGGAAAGTTACATACTGCAATAAAGAATTGCAAGTACATGAAAGAATTAAATAAAGATGGACATGCATCACAAAGAAATCCAATGACAAAAGTTTATAAAATAGTTGATGGATTGAAAGAATATTTAGAATAAAGTATACGAAAGAAAAGCAGAGTATGAGAGTAATTAAAAATTACAGGATTATTTTGCTTTTTTGATAATAAAAAACAAATTTCGACAAAATATTTGCAACAAATATGATATATATGAAAAAAATGGAGGAAGTAAATGAATGAAAGATTAGGAGTTGATTTGAAAGTACAGAGGATACTAAAAGGGGTATCGCAAGAAAAGATGGCTGAAGATTTAAATATAAGTAGATCTAAGGTGTCAAGTTGGGAAACAGGTAGGAGAGAAATGAGTCTATATGATGCTGTAATAATTAGTGACTATTTTGATGTCAGCATGGACAATTTATTTAATAAAAAAGCGTTAAATTCAGAACAAGTCTTACAAATAGCAAAACGATACTTCGAGAACGATAAAATATCATTAGAGGAAAAGAAAGAAACCTTAAAAAAGATATTGTATTTTAAAAGTGAAAGAGAAGCCAAAGAAATTATATAATGATACGATATGACTCGAAAATTTAAAAAAATTATAATTTTCTGGTCAGATTTTGTATAGAATTAATAATTCAAAAAAATTATAATAACTATAACAAGTACTTGAAAATAAAATTATGGAAAAGAGGTGATAAGGGATGGAAACACATATTTTTTCGATCATAACTGCGCTAATAAGTGGTATTATAACATATCTAGTGGCTAGGAGTGGAAATAAAAAGGATATCGAAGTATTAAAAATACAAAATACAGCTGATATGGAGAAGTTAATAAATCAACATAAAATAGATGTTGAAGCAATGAAGGAAAAGCATAAGTTAGAACTTGAATTAAAAGAAGTTGAACAAAAATATAAGTTAGAAATATTAAAATTAGAAAACGAAAATGAAATTAAAAAAACTACAGAAATTGCTAATAATGAGTCAGTAAATAGTGCAACAAGTCAAATATTTGGAAGTATTTTTAATAAAGATAGTGTACAAGAACAACTAGATAAGGCGATAAAAGAAGCATTTAACCAGACAAAAGTGAAAGGAGGAGAAAATAGAAATGATAATTAAAATCCCACAATATATTATTAAGAATAGTTATATGAGTGGAAATAATATTTTTCAATTAGGCTTTGCAGGATTAAATGAAGATGTTAAATTATATGAATGTGAAGATGGATATTTACTAAAAACGATTTTAGATGAAGATATACTAATAACTAATCGAAATAGAAGATTTAAAAATTATAAATATGTATTAAAATATAAGGATTCAGAGCTAAATGAAGAAACTGAATTAAAATGGTTTAAATATGTGCAAGATGAAGATATAGAACGAATAAAGGAATTGTATGAAGCAAATTATAAAATAAAAAAGGAAATAATAGAGAATGACGATATAATTAGAGTAGGATTAAGAACACCACAAGTAGGAGCTATTCATGCAATACTATCTAACATTACTAACCCAAAATATAAAGAGGGAATAGTAGTAATGCCAACAGGAACGGGAAAAACAGAAGTAATGCTTACAACTTTTTTAAGTGAAGAGATAAAAAGACTAATAGTCATTACTCCTAGTAATGCATTAAGAGAGCAAATAGGGAATAAATTTAAGCAATTAGGAATATTAAGAAAATTAGGCATTATAAATAGAAATTGTAAATATCCTGTTGTTGGAATCTTAAAAAAGGGATTTAAATCAAAAGGGGAAGAAGCAGAATTTTTTAAACAATGTAATGTTGTAATTACAAGTATGCAATTAGCTATAAATTTAGACAAAAAAAATATGAATAATAATTTTTCACATTTATTTATTGATGAAGCCCATCATATTACATTGAATAAATGGGGAGATATAGCTAATAAGTTTAAAAATAAAATTGTACAATTTACAGCTACGCCATTTAGAAATGATGGGAAAATGCTAAAAGGAGATATTATATATAAGTATAGTTTATTGCAAGCACAAGAAGAAAAATACTTTAAAGCTATTAATTTTGAATCAGTTATGCAATTTGATGAGCAAAAAGCAGATGAAACAATAGCTAAAAAAACAGTTGAAGTATTAAAAAGAGATATAGAAGATGGTTGGGAACATGTCGCTATGGCAAGAGTTGAATCTATTAGAAGGGCAGAGCAAGTATCAGAAATATATAATCAAATAGCACCGGAATTTAAACCGTTAATGATAAATAATGAAATGAATAAAAATAAGAAAAATGAAATATTAGAAAAGCTTTATAAAGGAGATTGTAAAATCATTATTTGCGTAAATATGTTAGGAGAAGGTTTCGATTTCCCAAGATTAAAAATTGCAGCAATACATGATCCACACAAGTCTATAGCAACAACTATACAATTTGTTGGAAGATTTACAAGAACGAGCAATAATAAGATTGGAGATGCTACTATAATAGCTAATATTTCAAATGAGATGACGAATAAAGCTATGGAAGAATTATATTCACAGGATTCAGATTGGAATAAGATTATTAGACAGACAGCAGATGTATTAGTTGATAAAGAAGATAGAAAAATTAAATTTTTACAAAATTTTGAGGGGGAAATTCCAGAAATAGTTCCACTCCAAAATATATATCCTGCATTAAGTATGTATACTTTTAAAACAAAATATCAAAATTTTTTAATTGACAGAGCAATAGAAAAAATGAAGAATGATAATATTATTATATCACAGAACTATGAAGAAAATGTGCTAGCATGTATAGAAAAACATGTAGGAAAAACTGATTGGTGCAGAAATGAAGACGTTAGAGAGGTTGTATTTGACTTATATATTTTGATAAATACAAAAAAATCATTTATGTAGGAACTACTACAAAGAATCCACCTACAGAAATATTGAATAAATGTTTTGAAGATGCAGAACCCATAAAAGGTGAAAATACCTTTAAATGTTTATATAATATACAACGACTAAAACTTTCTACATTGGGATTAAATGCAAATAATAGTGGATACGTAAGTTATAGAATGTACGCAGGAAGAGATGTAATAGAGGGAATATCTGACCCAAATAAATTAAACTCATATAAAAATAATTTATTTGGAAAGGGATATGAAAATCAAGATGAAACAAGTATTGGATGTTCTAAAAAAGGAAAAATATGGAGCAAAAAAATCGGTAACCTATTGGAATGGAAAGAGTGGTGTGATAGAGTAGGAGAAAAAATTTGTAATCCTGATATTAAGGTAGAAGAAATTATAAAAGATATACCAGTTCCTCAAGATATAGAAAAATTACCTAATAAGGTTCCAGTATGTATAGAATTTCAACCTGATATATTAATTGACAATGAAAGTAGATACATCATAAGATGTGGAGACAAAACAGCTGAATTAACAGAGGTTGATATAAAGTTATCTAATGATATAGAAAATGGAAAAATAAAATTTGTAATAGAAAGTGAAGAAAATGGTATTAATGAAAAATTTGAAATGAAGATAATTAATAAAAAAGCAGTTTATTCTAAAGAGGGGAAAACAGTAGAAATAAAAACAGGATATAGATATAAAGAGCTAACAGAATGGTTTGAATTATATCCACCTAAAATAACTTATGCAGATGGCTCAACACTAGAGAATACATATTATCTAGAAGCAACTACAAAAGGAATTCCTAAATTTAACAAAGAAGATATTATTGTATATAATTGGGATAAAATAGATATTAGAAAAGAATCTCAAAGAATTGAAAAAGAAAATGATACAATTCAATATAAGGTAATTGATACTATTAAGTCTAATGGGTATGATTTGATTTTCGATGACGATGGTTCTGGAGAAATATCAGATATTATAGCTATAAAAACCGATAATGAGATAATTAATATAGATTTGTTCCATTGTAAATATTCAAAAGAAGATTTACCTGGGGCAAGAATAGGAGATTTATATGAAGTATGTGGACAAGCTCAAAAATCAATTAATTGGAAAATAAAACCAGAAAGATTGTTGAAACACATATTAAGAAGAGAAAATTTAAGAGAAAATAAACACAATGGGGCAAGCAGATTTGAAATAGGTGATAAAAATACAGTTAATTCATTGATAAATATGTCAAGAGTATATTCAACTAAAATGAATATATACATTGTTCAACCAGGAGTATCTAAAAATAAAGTAACGGATGCTCAACTAGAATTATTAGGAGTTACTAAAACATGGTTATTTGATACATTGGGAATTAAACTGTATGTAATCGCAAGTAATTAATATTTTAAAGTTATTTTATTCTAAATTGTTATGATTATAAATTAACCGGAAGAAAATTAAATTCTTCCGGTACTTTTTTATTTTCCAAAACATCCACAAATCAACTGCACTCCATCACAAAAACCATTTCTATAATACTTCTCATTCCAATAGCAAATATAATCAAAGAAATTATCATCAAGTTGTTTTAGTTGTCTCTCAACATACTTTTTATTCTGCTCAGGGACATTCCTTAAAATCTTTTTAGAAATCTCCTCAAAACAAATAAAATGCTTTTTATCTTCTGCACAAGTAAGACTAGCAATAGTATCCTCTCTAAAATCTAACCAATCTTTCAAAATATCCTCATTAACTTCTCTTAAATCACTCATAAAAATCTACCTCCAAAAATTAAAATTTTTCATTTTCAAAAATGTATCTACAAGATCCAATTTTCTAAGAACAAACGTACTACACAAGTTGGGTAAAAATTGGGTAAAATCTTTTCCAAAAATGTCCTAAAAATACACAAATGTTCTATAAATCAAAACTCTTGTAAATACCTAAATACCAACAAAAACTCTAATTTTCACAAACTCACAAAAAGCCGTCAACCGTCGCTCATAACCCGAAGGTTGAAAAAACAAACATGCAATTCTATATTTCCTTCACCTCAATCCCAATTTCCACATAAAATAAATAGGAGGGATTATTAATGGCATATTCTGACAGAGAACTAATTGCAAGAATCGTTCAATGTGAAGCAGGTGGAGAAGGAGAAAACGGAATGAAGGCAGTTGCATCCGTAATCATGAACAGAGTAAATGCCCCAAATGGAGAATATTCAAGAGTTTCTGAGGGTCGGAAGTATTCGAAATATTATATTTCAGCAAGGCCAATTTGACTGTGCAACAGAGACGCTTTTAGGTAGATATAACCCACAAAACATATATAATATGACACCAACAGATATCCACTATAATATAGCAGATTGGGTAATGTCGGGCAATAGGTTAAATGAAGTAGGGGAATGCTTATGGTACCTAAATCCATTTAAACCTAGTTGTGGAAGTACGTTTCCAACTAATGGTTCAGGTACTTTTCATACAAGATTAGGTGAACACTGTTTTTACAGACCAACTACTTCTTATGCAAGTACGTAAGTTTTAATTAAAGGAGAATTTTATATGGAGGATAGTCAAATATCAAACAAAAGACAAATGGAGAATCCTGTAACTACTAATGCAAATTCACCAGAAATTTTGACTAATAATATCTACACACCAGCTTTTTTAAGGCAACAAATTGGTAAACTAGTGAGGGTAGAATTTTTAATAGGAACTAATAATTTAGTAGATAGAATTGGAATTTTGCAAGATGTTGGCGCAAGTTATATTCTATTAAGAGCTTTAGAAAGTAATACTACAATTTACGCAGATATTTATTCTATTAAATTTGTCACAATTTCTAATACAGTTGTTCCAAACAATCAATATTATAATTTATACAATAATTCTATGTTTTAGATATTATTGCAACTATGGTAATAAATTAAGCAACTAAGCAGGGAATAGATATGAACTTGTTTAGTTGCTATTTTTATTCTTCCTTTTATTTTCAATTAAAAAGTCTAAATAAATTTAATAAAAGCTCTTGACAAAATCGCTTTATTAGAGATAAAATATAAATACAAAATATTGTTGATTTTGGATATAAGATTTTATTTTGAGTTGTATTTATTAAATATATCTGCTGAGACATTAAATATTTTAGCAAAAGCGAACAGTTCGAAGTCTTGGATTAACCTTGCATTATTTTCAATTTTTGAAATCTCCTTTGAGGTTAATTCAATACCAAGTAGCTGTAATTTCTCTGCTAAATCCTGTTGAGAAAAGCCTGACTCTAGCCTTAATTCTCTGATAACTACACCTGATATATTTTTAAAATTATTATACTTATTGATTTTCATATTTTCACCTTATCGCTTCATTATAGATATTATTTTACTATTATTTTTTTATTTTATTATCTCTAATAAAGCGACAAAATAAAATGATGCAAAACAACAAATAAAAAATCATAATTGTTTATAGGTAAAATAAAAGTGACCTAAATATATCGTAAAGGAAGATGGAAAATGAAAAATAAAAAAGTAGGGTTTATTGTAATAGCAATAATATTAATTATAATAGTTATTGGAGGAATAACTGTATTAGGAAAAGGAAGAAACAAAAAACTTGACTGGTCAGAGATTGAATTAGGTAAATTTATTCCTATACCAGAAAAACAATATGGCAGAATTTCCATAAATAGAAGCGATTTAGCAATGATTGACATTTCAAAAATAACTAGAAAAGAGTATAAAGATTATGTTCAAAAATGTATTAATAATGGATATTCAATAGATCTTGAATATGAGCCATGGGATACTGTCTATGGAGCCTTTAATAGTGAAGGATATTCTATCCGTATAATGTATAATGAATTTGTAGAAGAAATGGATATTACTTTAGAGATACCTGAGAAGGATAGAATGAAAAAAATTGAGTGGCCTACAAATGGATTAGGAGTTATGATACCTATTCCAAAATCTAATTTTGGAAATATATCCTGGAATAATAGTGAGACATTTATCGTACATGTTGGAGATATGAATACTAATGACTATAATGAATATGTAAAGAAATGTGAAGATAAAGGTTTTATTAATAATTATAGTAAAAGTGATAAAACATTCTCAGCAAAAAATTCTGAAGGATACAAGTTAAATTTAAAATATCTGGGAGTAGAGGTAATAGAGATTTCATTAAAAATACCAGAGACAAGAGCAGAGGAAACTACCCCTATACCTACAACTAATATACCTACAACAACTCAAGGAGACTCAATACAATCTTCTAAAAACAACATTATAGAAAATACAACATCTAATAAAGCTGAGTTACGCAGAGAATTTAAAGAGGCGATGGATAGTTATGAAAATTTTATGAATGAATATATAGCGTTTATGAAAAAATATAAAGCATCTAATGGTACAGATATGAAATTACTTACTGATTACTCAAGATACATAAGTAAATATGCAGAAATGTGCGAAAGTTTTGAAAAATGGGAAACAGGAGAAATGAATACAGCAGAAACAGCTTATTACATTGATGTTCAAGCAAGAGTTAGTAAAAAACTTCTTGAAGTTTAAAATTTATATTGTGTATAGTAAATGAAACCTTTTGGAATAATCCCAGAAGGTTTTGCTATTTTTTAGCCTTGTAAATATCTTATAAAAATAGCTTTATTTTATTGTACAAAAATTAGTTTTATGATATAGTTATATAAACAAAAAAACGGAAAATTTCTAAATGCATAATAAGGAAAGGAGAATATGTTAGTTTTTAACTAACATAAGCTATTAATAATGGGAGTATTTGAATATAAAACACATATAAGATATACAGATATAAATGAAAATAACGAGTTATCAGATAAAGGTATACTAAACATCCTATCAGAAGCAGCAGGAGTCCATTCAGAAGTAGTTCGGATATTGTGTAAATAATATAGAAGAAACAGGATATTCGTGGATGCTTTTATATTGGAAAATAAAAACCTTCAAAAGACCATGCTGGGATACAGAATTAACAGTTAAAACATGGGCTAGGAAATTTGAAAAAGTATCATCATGGAGAGATTTTGAAGTATATGATAATGAAAAGAACCTAATATGTGTTGGGACAACTCAGTGGGTATTAATAGATGTAAAGAAGCAAAGACCAGCAAAAATAACAGAAGAAATGGCAAGCAAGTATGATATGCAGGAAAAATCAGTATTTGAGGAGGAAGTAGCAGGAAGATTAAATGAAGATGATAATATGCAAAAAACTTATGAATACAAAACTAGCAGAAGAGATATAGACACAAACCATCATGTAAACAATGTAGTTTACCTAGAACTTGCATACAATGCACTGCCACAAGAACTAAAAATGGATTTTGAAAATCTTGAAATTTATTATAAAAAGCAAATTAAACAAAATGATATAATTTCAATATATCACAAATATGAGAATAATGTACATACAGTAAGCATAAAAAGTAAAGACGAAAAAGATTTACATGCGATACTAAAATTTAACTGACCACCTGTAATATTGACATAGATAAATTTTAGATATATATTTTATAAAAAGGAGGTAATTTCATGATTGAAATAAGATGGCATGGTAGAGGTGGACAAGGAGCAAAAACAGCGTCTCTTTTACTTGCAGATGCAGCATTTAATACAGGAAAATATATACAAGGTTTCCCAGAATATGGACCAGAAAGAATGGGGGCCCCAATCACAGCATATAACAGAATAAGTGATGAGCAAATAACAATCCATAGCAACATTTATGAACCAGATTATGTTGTAGTTGTTGACGACACATTACTTGAATGTGTAGATGTTACAGCAGGTTTAAAAGAAACAGGAGCAATAGTTATTAATACAACAAAAGAAGCAAATGAGGTTAGAAGTAAATTGAAAGACTATAAAGGAGAAGTATATACAATTGATGCAAGAAAGATATCATTAGAAACTTTAGGAAAATACTTCCCAAATACTCCAATGCTTGCAGCTATTGTAAAGGTAAGTAAGGTTATGACAGATGAGGAACTTTTAAATGATATGGAGGGCTCATTTAAGCATAAATTTGCAAAGAAACCAGAAGTAATTGAAGGAAACATGAATGCGCTTAAAATGGCTTTAAATGAAGTGAAAAAGATATAAAGGAGGGCTTATATAATGAAAATAACACCAAATACACCAGCAGAAAAAATGACAATTGCTGGTAATATATATGATGCAGGGAACTCATTAGAATTTAAAACTGGAGACTGGAGATCTGTAAAACCAGTATTCCATCCAGAAAAATGCAAACAATGTGGGCTATGCTTCCCAGTTTGCCCAGAAGATAGTATACCTGTAAACAAAGAACAAAAAAGAGAAGATTTTAACTATGATTATTGCAAAGGATGTGGAATATGTGCAAAAGTATGCCCATTCGGAG
>CARDEQ010000021.1:0-12905 GCA_948958005.1 uncultured Clostridia bacterium | reverse complement strand
AGTGCAAAAACACAAAGTGCAATGCTAGAAGCAATGCAAGAAAGGCAAACAACAATCGGAAAAGAAATATACAAATTACCAGAAGTATTTATGGTAATTGCAACCCAAAATCCAATAGAACAAGAGGGGACTTATTTACTTGCAGAAGCCCAATTAGATAGATTTTTATTAAAAGAGGTATTAAACTATCCTAGCAAAGAAGAAGAGCTCGAAATTTTGAATAGAATTGAAAATGAAGTATTTGAAAATAATTTACCTGCTCTTAATCTTAACGACATAAAATTCTTACAAGAAGAGTATAAAAAGGTTTATATTGATGAAGAAGTAAAAAAGTATATAGTTTCAATAATTCAGGCTACAAGAGAAGCAGATAAGGTAATCTCAAAGGATTTAGCAAAATATATTTCACTTGGGGCTAGTACTAGAGGAGCAATTGCCTTTATGGAAGGGGCAAAAGCAATGGCCTTAATCAATGGTAGGAGTTATGTTACACCAGATGATGTAAAGGCTATTAAATATGAGGTTTTAAGACATAGAATAGAGCTAAATTATTCAGCAATTGCAGACGAAATTTCCGTCGAAACAATAATTGATGCAATAACTCAAGAGGTACAAGTACCATGAAAATGAAATATGTTACAAAAATAAAAGCAAAAGTGCTAATACATGCAAGTAAAAAAATAAATAATCTACTAGATGGAAGTTATCGCTCAATTTTTAAAGGTACAAGCTTGAATTTTGAGGACTTAAGAGAATATGTAATAGGAGATAATATAAAGGATATAGATTGGAAAGCTTCTGCTAGGAGTTTAAGCACTTTGGTAAAACAATATAAAGCAGAAAAAAAGCATAATATACTAATTATCCTAGACACAGGCAGAAAAATGCTAGCTGACACAGAAAGTCTAGAAAGCAAAAAAGAAATTGCTCTTATGACTAGTCGGAACCATTGCTTACATTGCAAGTAAAAACGGAGACTATGTGGGAAGTATATACAATAAAGATAATGAGCTTCAATATTTCCCTTTAAAATTGGGCTTTGAAAATGTTGAGAAAATTTTAACACATTACGAAAGCAATGTGGAAGGCACAAATACTTCTAATCTAGCAAAATCTTTATCATATATAATAAATAATATAAACAGAAAAATGGTTATATTTGTAATCACTGATTTAGACGGATTAGAGCAAATAGAAGAAGGTATATTAAAAAGATTAGTAGCTTATCATGATATGTTATTTATAAATATAAATGATGCATATATGACAGGAGAAAAAGCCTACGACATGGATACAAGTAAATATATTCCAAAAATATTGCTAGAGGACAGAAAATTACATGAACTAGAAAAAAAGGCAAGAGAAGAGAAGTACAATAAGAATATAGAAAAATTGAAGGAAAATAAGATACAAATTGAGACAATAAATTCTAGTGACGAAATCGTATTAAAAATTATAAATTTGTTAGAAAGGCATAAATATGCAAGTTTCGGTTAATTTACAAGGTTTAATTTTCATTCCTATAATTTTTTTAAGCATAGGATTACTTACAATTCTAATTGTAACAATATATATTTTAAAAAATAGAAGTAAGTCTAAGATTAAAAAAGTACCAGAAATGAAAAAATTAACACAAGAAGAAAAAAACAAAATAAAACGTAAATATATTCAAAAAATAGACAAGCTTAAAAGAAAATTAGAAAACGAAAAGATAGAAACAAGGGGAGCATATCAAGCCTTGAGTTTAATAATAAGACATTTTGTATATGAAATAACTAATATAAAAGTGCAAAACTATTCATTAGAAGAAATAAAAAAGTTAAATATACAAAAGCTCTGCGAGCTTATCGAAGAATATTATGCACCAGAATTTGCAAGAAAAGTAAAAGCTGGAGAAGCTCGGAAGCTCAATAGAAAAAACAAGAAAGGTAATTGAAAAATGGAATTAGTATATCCGTTTGTTTTAATTATAGGTGGCATTCGGACTATTTATTCTCACAATATTAAAATTTAAAAAACCAGCAGTTTACAAGGAAGGGAAAAAAGTAGCAAATACCAACTATATAAAAGAAATGCCATATTATAAAAAAGCTATGAGAAAATATAAAGTATTAGCAATGCTATTAAAACTTTTTTGTATAATAGCAATTGTTATGTCCTTAATACTTATATCAAGACTAGGAGGCCCAGATGCAGAAAGCATGACACAATATAATAGAGACATTATATTATGTATGGATGTTTCAGATTCTGTAAATGAGCTTAACGAAAAATTAGTAACAGATTTGAAAAAAGTTGTCAAAAAACTTAAGGGAGAAAGAATTGGGATAACCGTATTTAACACCTCATCAGTTACTTTGATACCGTTAACTGATGACTATGACTACATATTAAATAAATTAGATGAACTTCAAAGGAGCTTCAAAACAAGAATTGATTACATAAATAGAAATATATATGATATAAACAATACACAGCTTGCAACTTCATATTTACATTCAGGCACTCTAGTTGGAAATGATGTAAGAGGAAGTTCACTAATAGGAGATGGACTAGCCTCCAGTATAAATCTATTTGGAGACTTAAATGAAAACAGAACTAGAATAGTCATATTTACAACAGATAACGAGCTATATGGAAAAGAAATTGTAACTTTGGAGGAGGCAGGAGAAATCTGCAAAAGAAATAATGTAACAGTGTTTGGAATAGCACCAAGAACAATAAAACCAACAGATAAAGTATCTATGCAAGAGGCAATTGAAGTTACAGGCGGAAAGTATTATACAGAAGGGGAAAAAAATAGTGTTTCAAATATTGTAGATAATATAGAGAAAATTGGAAAGAGTAAAATTAAAGTACCCAAAAGTATAAAGATCATAGACAAACCACAAATACCATTTATACTTTTAACTATATCAATTATGGGAGTGTTTATTTTAGATAAGAAGGTAAATGTATGATATTAAATCCAATTATACCAATATGGGCAATGATTATTATATGTGCTATATTAATATTAATAGTAATTAGAAGCAAAAATAATCGTATCAAAAGGGTAACAATAATTTTGCTTTTGTTTATCATGAATTTGAGAATTCTGATACCAAATCGGAGAAGCTAAGGCTGCTTCAAGCAATTTAGATATTATTTTTGTAATAGACAATACAATAAGTATGATGGCAGAAGATTACAATGGAGAGGAGACAAGACTTTCAGCAGTAGAAAAAGACGCAAGGCACATAATAGAAGAATTTCATGGCGCAAGATATTCAATAATTACTTTTGCAAATTCATCAGAAATCTTAATACCACTTACTAAAGACGAAAAAATATGTATTCAAGCATTAGAAACTATGAAGATTCCAAGTAAGTATTATGCAAGTCGGAAGCACCTTAAACGAGCCATTAGATAATTTAGAGAGTGTTTTAAAATCGTCTAAAGAAAAAGCAGGAAGAAAAAGAGTAGTATTTTTTATAAGTGATCGGAGAAATAACAAATAATGAGGAAATAAGAGTATTTATAGACGTAACAAGATACATAGATGGAGGAGCTGTTTTAGGATATGGGACGGCTTCAGGAGGATATATGAAGGTTAAAGATAGTTATACTGAAGAAATAGAATATTTAGAAGATAGAACCTCAAATCAATATCCATATCCCAAAGCCATATCTAAAATAAATGAAAAGAATTTACAAAAAATTGCAGAAGATATGAAAATAGACTATGTACATATGGAGAAACAATCTGACATATCAGAAAAAATATACCAAATAAAATCTAAAGTTGAAAATGGCAAGGACACAAGTGATATGTCTGGATATGATGATATTTATTATATATTTGCAATTCCAGTTCTAGGATTATTAGCTTATGAATTTTTAAAATTAAAAAAGAGTTTTTTATAGTATTTGATGAAAAAAGTCATACAAGGAGGAAAAATGAAGAAAAAGCTGCTGATAATAGTTTATGCTTTATTAATTACATTTATTTTACTTCAAATTATACAAATTCCATATATTGTAAAGTACAATAATGGGAATAATGCTTATAAGAGAAAAAATTATGAGAAAGCAATAGATGAATATGAAAGTGCATTAAATTTATTTCCACTAAAATACGAGGAATGTAAAATAAGGGTAAATTTAAGCCTAGCCATGATAAAAACAATAAATGAAGGAGACAGCAGGCGTATTGCATTAAAAACACTAAAAGAGGCAAGGAATGTGCTAATAGAAGATGGATGTGCTCATGATAAAGATGATAACGGTCATTTTAGCGAAGCAGAAAAGCTAAAAAAAGATATAGATAAGCTAATAGAGGATATGCAAACTCAAATAAGTGAAACAGACACGCAAAATGAAGAGGATGAAGCAGACAAAAAGTTAGAAAAGCTAGAGAAAATACAAGAGCAAAGCTTTAAGGATAGGAAATCTGAGCTAGAGAATATGAACGAAATTTATAAAACTAAGTATTATTCGGGCAAGAATTGGTAAGAACCTACTTTACAAATCTTGAATTTAATTATATAATTATTGGTACAAAATAATAATAATAAATAAATCAAGCACATAAATATATTTTAGGAGGAATCTTAATGGAACTTAAAAAAATCTTAACTGGTATAGAGGGTATAAAAGCAAAAGGAGATTTAAGTTTAGATGTAAAAAATATTACAAATGATTCTAGAAAAGTAGAAAAAGGTTCAATGTTTATTGCGATAAAGGGCTTTGAAACAGATGGACACAAATTTATAAAAGATGTAATAAAGTTAGAACCAAGCTGTGTTATGGTAGAAGAAGGAGCAGACTTAAAGGAAATTGCAAAATTAGAAAATGTTACGATTTTGGTTGTAAAAGACACAAGAAAAGCTTTAGCAATAGCAAGCTCAAATTTTTATGGCAATCCTAGTAAAAAGTTAAAATTGATAGGTGTCACAGGAACCAAAGGAAAGACTACTACAACATATATGATAAAAGAAATGCTAGAGGCACAAGGCAAAAATGTGCGGATTAATTGGAACAATAGCAGTATATATAAATGGAAAAAAATATGAGGATTCAAAAAGAACTACACCAGAAAGTATAGAACTTCAAGAAATTTTAGCAGAAATGGTAAAAGAAAAGGTAGAATATGTAGTTATGGAAGTATCCTCTCAGAGCTTAAAATTAGATAGAGTATACGGATTAGATTTTGAAATGGGTATATTTACTAATTTTTCAGAGGATCATATAAGTGAAAAAGAGCATCCAGATATGGAGGACTATTTTAATTCAAAATTAAAATTATTTGAAAAATGCAAATTAGGCTTTACAAATGTAGATGATTTAAAAGGCTCAAAAGTGGCAAAACTTGCAAATTGCACCATGAAAACATATGGAATAGACAACTCAGCAAATCTAATTGCAAAAGATATTACAATCACAAATACTTATGCAGATTTCAAAGTGAAACTAGGACAGAGAAATGAAAGAGTTAAGGTGCGGAATTCCACGGAAGATTTAGCGTATATAATGCACTTGCAGCAATTAGTATAGCACTTGAATTAGGGTTAGATACAGAGATTTTGAAAACATCACTATCAGAGCTTAGAGTACCACGGAAGATCAGAACTTGTAGAAAATAAATTAGAATTAAATATAATGATAGATTATGCACATTCACCTGAGAGCTTAGAAAATATCCTTGGAGCAGTAAAAGAATATACTATGCGGAAGAGTTATCAGTGTATTTGGCTGCCGGTGGAGACAGAGACATGCGGAAAACGTCCTATTATGGGTGAAGTATCACGGCAGAATAGCAGATTATACAATTGTTACATCAGATAATCCAAGAACAGAGGAGCCAGAAAAAATTGTAAATCAAATAGAAAAAGGAATAAAAAAGACAAACGGAAAATATGAATGTATAGTAGATAGGAAAGAAGCTATAAAAAAAGCAATAGAAATGGCAAATAAAAGAGATTTAATAGTTCTTGCAGGAAAAGGACATGAACCATATCAGGAGATTAATCATGAGGTGTATCCTTTTGATGAGAGATTAATCGTAAGAGAAATAATTGAAGAAATGAGGAAATAACCATGAGCCTGCAAATAAAAATCGTAGCTATTAGCTTTATTGTTTCGATAGTTACAGCGCTTGCAGCACTTCCGATATTAAAAAAACTAAAAGTTCGGACAAATAGAAAGGGAGTGCGGACCGCGTACTCACTTAATTAAACAAGGAACACCAACAATGGGTGGGATTGTAATAATGATAACACTTATGATAGGAGCAATCTTTTTATATAATTCAAACAAAGAACTATTACCATTAAGTGTAATTATTATAGGATTTGGAATTGTTGGATTTGTAGATGATTTTAAAAAATTAATATTAAAGGATACAGAAGGATTAAAACCAACATATAAAATAGTACGGATTGCTTATAATATCAGTGGTATATGCATTATACTTAATAAAGCAAGTAGGAACTGCAACAATAATTCCTTTCTTAAAAATAGAAGTAATTTTGCCAGCTTTAATATATATTCCATTTGCTATATTTGTAATGCTAGCACGGAACAAATGCAATCAACTTAACAGATGGAATAGATGGTTTGCGGAGCCTCTATATCGATGATAATAATTGCATGCCTTTCAGTAATTGCAGCAAAAAATGGAGTGATTGAAATTGCGATTTTAGGTTCTGTACTTTGCCGGAGCATGCTTAGGATTTTTAATATTTAATTTGCACCCAGCGAAGATATTTATGGGAGATACAGGCTCTTTACTTCTTCGGAGGTGCAATAGTGGTAATGTCACTTTATTTGAAAATACCAATAATACTTATAATTGCAGCAATAATACCAGTATTTGAGACAATATCAGTAATACTTCAAGTGCTTTATTTCAAAAAGACTGGAAACAGAATATTTAAAATGACACCAGTTCACCATCATTTTGAATTGTCAGGCTGGAAGGAAGGAAAAATTGTTTCAATCTTTAGTGTTGTGACATTAATTGCATGTATAATTGCAATTTTCATAGTTTAAAATATACTTTTGATAAGGGAGGAAGAAAGTGCCAAAGACTAATAATACCAAGCAAATGGGTAAAAAGAAGTCAATTGACTTTATATTAGTAACAGTTGTGCTAGTAATGTGTGCATTTGGAGTAATAATGGTACTATCTGCAAGCTCGCCATCATCACTTGCAAAACATCGGAAATAGTTATGAGTATGTAAAGACTCAAGGAATATCAGCAATAATACGGTGTAGTGGCAATGTTTGTAATATCCAAAATAGATTATAGAAGTTATAAAATTTTTGATAAAATTGCATATGGAGTAACTATAATACTTCTTCTAGCAGTACTTATACCAGGAGTGGGTATGTCATCTGGTGGAGCAACCAGATGGATATTAATTCGGAAACTTCAACTTTCAGCCTTCAGAAATTGCAAAAGTCGCATTAGTTATATTTTTTGCTTCATACTTGACAGATAATAGAGAAAAAATAGAAGAAAGATGGGAAGGCTTTCTAAGACCATTAGTTTTGTATCTAGCACCTATAATACTAATATTATTTCTAGTACAATCACACCTTAGTGCATCAGTTTTAATAGTAGCAGTAGTAGCAATAATGATGCTTATGGCAGGAAGCAAAATTCGTTATTTCTTAACCTATGGAACATCAGCAATAGTAGCAGCAGGAGGCGCTATGTACTTTATGGCAGCAGTGTTAAAAAAAGGTGCATTCAGACTTGCAAGAATTGCATCATTTTTAGACCCATGGGCAGACGCATCTGCAACAGGATATCAAGTTGTTCAAGGACTTTATGCAATGGGCTCACGGACGGACTTTTTGGAGTTCGGACTTCGGAAATAGTACACAAAAATACCTGTACATACCAGAACCGCAAAATGATTTCATTTTTGCTATAATTGCAGAGGAATTAGGCTTTATTGGATGCAGCATTGTAATACTTCTTTTTGCAATATTTGTTTGGAGAGGAATTTTAATTGCGATGAAGGCACCAGATATGTTTGGAAGCCTAGTTGCAATAGGGATAACATCAATAATAGGCTTACAGGCTATGATAAATATAGGGGTTGTTACCTCATCTATACCAAATACAGGAATGCAGCTACCATTTTTTAGTTATGGTGGAACCTCGCTATTGATTCTTCTATGTGCTATGCGGAGTGCTTTTAAATATTTCAAGACAGGGAAGAGAATTATAATTAATACTTTAGATTATAAAGAAGGAGGCTAAAAAATGAAGGCAATAATTGCTTGTGCAGGAACAGCAGGACATATAAATCCAGGACTTGCAATAGCAAACAAAATAAGACAGCAAGAAGGTACTTCTGAAATATTGTTTATTGGAACTAATAGAGGTCTAGAGGGAGACTTAATTCCAAGAGCAGGATATAATTTAAAAACAATTGAAGCATATGGCTTGAGTAAAGAGATAAGCATATCGAATTTAAAGAAAATAATCAAAACGTTCAAGGGATTTTCAGAAGCAAAAAAAATAGTAAAAGAATTTAAGCCAGATGTAGTCATTGGAACAGGTGGGTATATTTGTGGTGCAGTTATCACTGCTGCACATCGGACTAAAAATACCAACAATGCTGCACGAAAGTAATGCATTTCCAGGAAGGGCTGTAAAATTTTTGCTTAAAAAGACAGATGTAGTAATGTGCAGTTTTGAAGAAGCAAAACCAAGACTTGCAAAAGCAAAAAGGGTCGTAATGACAGGAACTCCATCAAAGACTTTAAAAAAACCACTAACTTTAGCAGAAAAAATAACTGTAAAAGAAAAATACAAGTTAAATCCAGCAAAACCAGTAGTACTTGCCTTTGGAGGAAGTCAGGGCGCAAAAGCTATAAATGATGCAGTAGTAAATTTAGTTGTAAAAAAGTTAAATAGAAATTATCAAATATTACTTGCTTGTGGTCAAAAGCAGTATGATAATGTAAAAGAAGATTTAAGGCAAAAAGGATTTAATATAGAAAAATTAGATGGCATAAAAATGGTGCCATATATTTATGAACTTCAAGAAGCAATGAGCGCATGTGAGATAATATGTGCAAGGTCAGGGGCTGGCACTATAACAGAAATCGCAAATCTTCGGAAAGCCTTCAATTTTGATACCACTTCCAAATGTTTCGCATAACCATCAACAATATAATGCAGAGGTTTTAGCAAACTTAGATGCTGCTAAAATAATACAAAATAGCGAATTAAATGAGATAACACTTCATGATAATATAGAGGAAATTCTTAACTATGGTAAACTAGAAGAAATGGGAAGCAATGCAAGAAAGGCTGCAATTTTAGATGTAGAAGATAAAATATATGAAGAAATAAAAAGACTATTAAAAAGGTAAAATTTAAAATGAAAAAAGTTAGTGAAATTCTAAAAATAGATATTGATAATAAAAAGGTAAAGAGGATAATGCTTTATATGTTTGCTTTCTTTATACCTTTTTTTGTGCTTCTAGGAATAATTATTGCTTTAAAGGTTTACCCTTTTGGTGAGAATACCTATATGCCAGTAGATGCATTTAATCAATATGTACCATATTTGCAGTATTTTAAGGAGACAATATTTGGGACAAATAGTATGCTCTATTCATTAGGAAAATCAATTGGAGGAGAAATGTATGGCTTATTTACCTATTATTTAATGAGTCCTTTTAATTTAATATCATTATTTTTTAAAAAAGAGCAAATGAGTATTGCATTTTTTATAATAATGATTATAAAAATATCAGCAGCTGGAGGTACATTTTATTATTTTTTAAATAGAAAAACAGAAGCCAAAATATCAAATTTGATTTTTTCTAGCATGTATGCATTGTCAGCTGCCACTATTACATATGGGCTAAATATAATGTGGCTAGATAGCCTTATATTGCTTCCAATTATGTGTGTAGGAATAGAAGAATTAATAAATGGAAAAAGGTCAATATTGTATATAATAAGTCTAGCATTAACTTTAATAACCAATTATTATATGGGCTTCATGGCTTGTATATTTGCAGGAATATATTTTTTATACAAACTAATACTAAGCAATTTAAAACCATCAAAGGAGATTTTAAAAAAAATTGCAAGCTTTGCAATTTTTTCAATGCTCGCAGTAATAATTTCAGCAGTAATTTTAATTCCATCCTTCATTAGCATTAGTGATGGAAGGGCAGAATTTGATTTTCCTCAAAAAACTGATGTAAATTTCGAAATGCAAAATATTGTAACTAAATTTTTTACGAACACATTCGGGTTAGAGGAAATAGGGAATAATGCAATTCCACAGGTGTTTTGTGGCGTTCTTGCAAACTTTTTTATATTAACATATTTTGTAAATAGTAAAATTAAGCTAAAAGAAAAAGTAGCAACCTTAGTGGTATTTATAATATTTTTCGCAAGCTTTTATATAGATAAATTAAACTTACTATGGATGCTGGGAAATGATCCAGCATGTTTTAGATACAGATATATATTCTATTTTACTTTTATGTTTATACTAATTGCACAAAGAGGCTTTGAAAATGTAAAAGAAGGAATGACAACTTGGAAATTTCTAGTGGTAGTAACAATTATAGAAATTCTTGGAATTGTTACATTATATTTAAACTTAAATATAACAGATAATCTATTTGTAAAAATCGACATGATATCAGTGGCAATATTATATGTGATTATTAGCATATATATAATTAGTCTAGACAAAGAAAAAAAGAAAATCAGTAATATAATAATAATATGCCTATTATTTATCAATATTGCAAATTTAGGAATAAATGCAAAACATAGTATGGGAATACTTCAATATGAAACCAGCAGAAATAAAATGGAGGAACAAGTTTTTTTGACAAACTTTAGGCAATACAAGTATCAAGAAATAAAAAAATATGATTCAAGTCTATATAGGCAAGATGCAACTAATAAAGTAACAACAAATTCAGGACTAACCTTTGATTATAACGGTATAAGCTTTTCTGCCTCAACCTTTTCAAAAGATTTACATGCATTTCTAAGAAATATGGGATTTGCAGAAGAGCATGTCTCAGTTTCAATGAATGAAGGAAATACAAAAGCAATGGATATGCTATTTGGAATAAAATATATACTTGGAGAAAATAATAAAGGTTATATTCAAGAAAAGCTTGGAGAAGTAGAAGTAAATAGAAATGATAGAGCACTATCTCTTGGATTTTCTGTACCAGATACAGCTATTAAAGAAATAGATATAATAGATGAAAATGTTTTTGAAAATCAAAATAACCTTTTAAAGAGATTAACAAATCAAGATGAGGATATTTTGCAAAAGCATCAAGGAGAAATCAAAATAATTTTAGAAAATGTAAAGATTGGTGAAGAAAATTACGAAATAATAGATACAGAAAAAGATGCATTTGTAAAATATGAATTTGAAATAGAGCAAGAAAAAAATGCGTATTTTCATATACCATATGCGACAAAACTCGAGGAGGCACACATATATATAAATGGAGAGAAAATCTCAGATAGATATATAAGTAATACTAATAGAATGTTACTTCTTGGAAAGCATAATATAGGAGAAAAAATTACAATAGTCATAGAGCAAAAAAATGAAAAATTTTTCATGGATAGAGAAATAATATATTATGAAAATGACGAGGTATTAGATAAATACTATCAAGACCTAAGCAGAGAGCAGGTAGATTTAAAAGAAATTTCAGGAAGAGAATATGAAGGAAGGATAGACATACAAAGTGAAGATAGATACATTTTATTTACAATTCCTTATGATAAGGGCTGGGAAGTAAAAGTAGATGGACAAAAACAAGAGCCTATAAAAATACAAAATATATTTATGGGGGTCAAAATAGACGAAAAAGGAGAGCATAAAATTGAAATGAAATATACACCAAAAGGATTAACTTCAGGTGTTATTCTAAGCTTCACACGGAATTGTAATTTTTGCATGTTTTATATTGACTTCTAAAAAAAACTAATATAAAATAGCAAAAAAGAATGGAGGTAATAAAATTGGCAGATAAATTAATAATAGTAGAGTCGCCTGCCAAAGCGAATACTATAAAAAAATTTTTAGGAGGAAGCACAAAGGTTGTTGCCTCTATGGGACATATTAGAGACCTTCCAAAGTCAAAATTAGGAGTCAATATCGAAAACGATTTTGAACCAGAATATATAAACATTCGAGGAAAAGGAGATTTAATAAAATCTTTAAAACAAGAAGCAAAAAAAGCAAAGAAAGTATATCTTGCAACTGACCCTGACCGTGAGGGAGAAGCAATAGCATGGCACTTAGCACATATTTTAGATTTAAACGAAAAAGACACAAATAGAGTAACCTTTAATGAAATAACAAAAAATGCAGTACAAGAAGCAATAAAAAAACCAAGAAAAATAGATATGAATTTAACTGATGCTCAACAAGCAAGAAGAGTGCTAGATAGTATTGTGGGGTATAAAATAAGTCCAGTACTTTGGAAAAAGGTCAAAACTGGACTATCAGCAGGTAGAGTACAATCAGTAGCTGTTAAGTTAATTGTAGATAGAGAAGAAGAAATTGAACATTTCATTCCAGAAGAATATTGGAATATTTATGCTACTTTATTAGAACCAAATAGTAAAAAGGAATTTCAAGCTACTTTCTTTGGTAAAGGAAATAAGAAAATGGAAATCCATACAGAAGAAGAAGTAAAAGAAATTTTAAATGCAATTGAAAAAGGAAAATATATTGTAGCAGATATCAAAAAGGGAGAAAAGAAAAGAACTCCAGCGCCACCATTTACTACTAGTACTATGCAACAGGAGGCATCTCGTAAATTAGGATTTACTTTAAAGAAAACTATGTCAGTAGCACAAGGGTTATATGAAGGTGTGAATGTAGGAGAAAAAGG
>CARDEQ010000020.1:0-12913 GCA_948958005.1 uncultured Clostridia bacterium | reverse complement strand
AGGAGATATGCAAAAAGATGTAAAAGAGGTTGTATTAGAAATAGTCGCATATATTTTAAAGCTTGCAGGAAAAGGAGATAGTTTAGAAGAAAATAAAAGGATAGCCCTTAAAGAAATAGAAAATCGGAAAGGCATATCATAAGTTTTTAGAATTAATAAAAAAGCAAAATGGAGATATAGGTTATTTAGATAATATTCCAAAGGCTAAATATATTTTAGCAGTAAAATCAGAGAAGACAGGATATATATCAGATTTAAATGCAGAAATTTGCCGGAAAGGTATCACTTGAATTGGGAGCACGGTAGAATTAGGAAAGAAGATAATATAGACCATTTGGCACGGAATAGTTTTAGAAAAGAAAATAGGAGATAAAGTATCAAAGGGAGAAATACTAGCATTTATACATACAAACAATAGAGAAGTAATTTCTATTTCAGAGGAAAAGCTTAAAGAGGCATATGAAATTAGTGAAAGTGAACCAGAAACATATAAAGAGATATTAGGTATAATATAAAGTTAGAGGATTTTAAAAATAACAAGTGTTGGAGGAAGAAATGGATATAATAGAAGAATTAAACGATAAACAAAAGGAAGCAGTGCTTGCAGTAGACGGGCCATGCCTTGTCATTGCTGGTGCAGGTTCTCGGAAAAACAAAAGTATTAACACATAAAATCGCATATATAATACAAGAAAAACATGTAGCACCATGGAATATACTTGCAATAACATTTACAAATAAAGCAGCAAAGGAAATGAAGGAAAGGGTTGAAAATCTAGTTGGGGATATAGCAAAAGATATGTGGATTGGTACCTTCCATTCTGTGTGTGTTAGAATTTTAAGAAGATATATAGAGAGGATGCGGATTTACTTCGTCATTTGTAATATTTGATACTTCAGATCAAAAAAGCCTTATAAAGGAGTGTATGAAGGAATTAGATATAGATGATAAAATGTTTAACGAAAGAAGCTTTATGTCTGCAATTTCTAATGCAAAAAATGAGATGCTAGAGCCAGAAGCTTATGCACAAATGACAAATAATGAAAAAAGAAAAGAAGTTATATCAGAAGTATATAATCTTTATCAGAGAAAGTTAAAAGACAATAATGCGCTAGATTTTGACGATATAATAAATTATACAATAAAAATTTTAATGAATGAAGCAGATGCACTAGAGTATTATTCAGAAAAATTTAAATATGTACTTGTAGACGAATATCAAGATACAAATAAGGCTCAATTTACATTAATTACAATACTTTCAGCAAGGAATGGAAATATAACAGTAGTTGGAGACAATGACCAAGGTATATACTCATTTAGAGGTGCTGATATATCTAATATATTGAATTTTGAAAAGGATTTTCCAGGAACTAGAATAATAAAACTAGAGCAAAATTATCGTTGCACGAAAAATATATTAAAGGTTGCAAATGAAGTAATAAAAAATAACGAAGTAAAATATGAAAAGAAGCTTTGGACAGAAAACGACGAAGGAAATAAAGTTACTGCACATCTTTCAAATAATGAATATGATGAAGCAAATTACATAATAGAACAAATTGAACATCAAAGGGTACAGGAATACTATAAATATTCAGACTTTGCCGTGCTTTATAGAATGAATACACAATCACGTAGTATAGAGGACATTCTGAGAAGAGAAAATATTCCATATAAAATTGTAGGAGGCTTAAAGTTCTATGAAAGAAAAGAGATTAAAGATATAATTGCATATTTAAGATTAGTATATAATACAAAAGACAATTTAAGCTTAAAAAGGATAATAAATGAGCCTAAAAGAGGAATAGGAAAAACAAGTATAGATAAGATTGAAGAAATATCAAGCGAGCAGGGAATATCTATGTATGAAGTAATAAAGAATGCAGGTGCGTTCGGGCTTGCTAGAGTTAGTGCTAAGGCACAGGAATTTGTGGAAATTATAGATACAATAAGTAGAAGAGTAGATACAATGACAGTAACAGAAATAACAGAAGGCCTCCTTAAGGCAACAGGATATATAAAGGCACTGGAGGAGGAGAATACAAAGGAGGCAGAAAATAGAATAGAAAACTTAGAGGAATTTTTGACAGTAACAGATGAATTTGAAGAAGAGGCAGAAAATAGCTTGGGAAAATTCCTAGAAAATATAACATTATCAAGTGACGTAGACGAGTTAGACGAGCCAGAGGAGCAAGTTACATTAATGACTTTGCACAGTGCAAAAGGACTAGAATTTCCAGTCGTATTCATGGCGGGAATGGAGGAGGGAATATTTCCAGGTAATAAATCAATAGATGATCCAAACGGAATAGAGGAGGAAAGAAGACTTTGTTATGTTGGAATAACAAGGGCAAAGGAAAATTTATATATGACCTGCGCTAAATCTAGAACAATATTTGGCTCAACTTCTTATAATGCAATTTCAAGGTTTTTGAAGGAAATCCCAGAGGAAGATTTAAGTGAGGAGAGTATATTAAGTACAGGAGAAGGCAATCTTGAGGGTACATTTGATAATTCAAATAATTATGAATGGTCTTATGGTTCTAAAGCAGTAAAGAAATATAATATAGACACAATGCCAAGTCTTGGGAAGATTGCAGCTTCAAGTGGTTTTTCTTTCAAAACACCAGAAAGCTTCCTAAATGGATTAGAAACTAAAAAAACAGGAGGAAGCATAGATATATCTAAATACAAGGAAGGTGTTAGAGTATATCACAAGAAATTTGGAGAAGGCACCATTAACTATGTAGAAGAAGAAGGAGAAGACTACAAGGTGGATATAAACTTTGACAAAGCAGGACATAAAAGACTTATGGCAAGGTTTGCAGGACTTGAAATAATTGGATAAATGACTTAAAGTTGCAACCTGCCTATAAATATGTTATAATGAAAAAAACATTGATAAGGAAAGACAAAGTAGGCTTGCAGAAATGGAGGCAGAGTTTGTTAACGAAGATAGGTAAAATGGGGAGGATTTATGTCCGATAAGAAGAATAGAAAAAATCTAGAGTCAATATTTACAAAAACGAGAGTATATTTAGCAGTTATAGGTATTCTGCTCATAATTTTATGTGTGCAAAATTTATTATTTATACCGCCAGCAGTTTTATTATATTCAGTTTTGTTGGTATATACTTTTTGGACAAATAACAAAAATAAAACTGAGCTAGATAAACATATACAAGAACTTAGCTTCAATGTAGATTCAATTGCGAAGAATGCCTTAATAAACTCGCCATTTCCACTTGTTATTGCAGAAGAAAATGGAAATCTTACATGGAAAAGTGCGAGTTTTGTTAGTGAATTTGGGAATATAGATATAAAGAATATATTAGCTGATGTAATTAAAGAGACAGTTTTAGAAGTGGAAAAATCAGAGCAAAAAAATGATAAGCAAGTTATATATAAACAAATTAAAATTGGAAAAAAAGATTATCAAATAATAATAGAAACCATAGCAACAAAAGAGAAAAACAAAAAGAGAAAAGACGAGGTTATGTTAGTTATGTATTTTGTTGATAATACAAACTTCCTAGAAGCTTCAAGAAGGCTAGAGGAAAGCAGAACTTGCGTTGGACTGGTAATGATTGATAGTTATGAAGAATTAGTGCAAAATTTAGGACAAGAGGAAAAGACACAACTAGTAACAGAAATCGAAACCAAAATTTATGATTGGGTTTCAGAAGTAGAAGGAATTGCTTTAAAAACAGATGCTAATAGAATTTGCTTTATTTTTGAGGAGAAGCATTTAGAAAAAATAATAGAAAATAAATTTGAAATATTAAAACAGACAAAGGATACAGAAACAGAAGGAATAATACAGCCAACATTAAGTATTGCAATATGTGCAGAAGGAAATTCAAATGCAGATAAATTCAAACTAACAATAGAGGCAATGGATTTAGTACTTGGAAGAGGTGGAGATCAAGCAGTAATTAGGAGAAAAGGTAAGTATGAATTTTATGGAGGCAAGAAGCAGGAGGTAGAAAAAAGAACAAAGGTAAAAGCAAGAGCAGTTACAACAGCCTTAGAAGAGCTTATTGAAGCAACAGATAGCATACTTATTATGGGGCATTCAAATGGAGACATAGACTCAATGGGCTCAAGCCTTGGAGTTTACAGAATCGTTAAGTCTCTAGGTAAGGATGCTAAAATAGTAAATAATACCTTCGGAATGACTTTAAAAGATTTTATAGAGGCAGTAGAAAAAGAGGATGAATATAAAGATGTGATAATTGATAAGGCACAAGCCTTAAATATAGTAACACCTGAAACCTTGCTTATAATTGTAGATACTCACAAAAAATCATATGTAGAAGTGCCTGAATTATTAACAAAAACTAACAAAATAGTTGTAATAGACCATCATAGAAGAGGACCAGATTATATAGATAACAGTATTTTGATGTTTCATGAGGTGTATGCATCATCAGCAGCAGAGCTTGTTTCAGAATTACTACAATATACGAAAAATAATGCAGAACTTACAACTTTTGAGGCAGAAAGCCTATATGCAGGGATAATGGTAGATACAAAGAATTTTACATTTAAAACAGGTGTAAGAACATTTGAAGCGGCTGCATATTTAAGAAAAAAAGATATAGATATAATTAAAGTAAAAAAATGGTTCCAAAGTGATTTGGAAAGTTATAATGTAATTGCAGAGGTTGTAAAAAATACAGAGGTGATAAGAGATACAATAGGAATTTCAATATATGAAGAGGAGGATGAAAATGCAAGTTTAATATGTGCAAAAGCTGCTGACGAATTATTAACAATTAGTGATATAACAGCATCTTTTGTTCTTGGAAGTATAAAAGATACTGTATGTATAAGTGGAAGGTCGATTGGAGATATAAATGTACAACTCATATTAGAGAAGCTTCGGAGGAGGAGGACATCACACAGTTGCAGGTGCACAAATTACAGGAATAACAATTGAAGAAGCTAAAAAACAGCTTATACAAAAAATTGATGAATATTTTGAAGAAAATCTAGAGTAGGAGGATTAATATATGAAGGTAATATTACAGACTGACGTAAAAAATGTTGGTAAAAGAGGAGAGATAGTGAATGCAAGTGATGGATATGCAAGAAATTTCCTATTACCCAAAAAACTAGCGATACCAGCAGATAAACAGAATATGAATGAATGGACAGCAAAAAAGTCTTCAGAAGAGCATAAAAAAGAGTTAGAAAAACAAGCAGCCATAAAGACAAAGGAAAAGCTTGAAAAAGTAACATTGACAATAAAAACAAAAGCAGGAGAAAATGGAAAGACTTTTGGTAGTATAACTTCAAAGGAAATATCAGAAGGTATATCAAAGGAATTTAATGAAAGTGTTGATAAAAAGAAAATTGTAATTAAAGACCAAATAAAAACATTAGGAAGTCATACAGTAGAGCTTCGATTATTTGAAGGAGTAATTGCGAAGCTATCAGTAGAAATAGTTGCAGAATAAGGAGAATATTTATGGATGTAGGAAAGATACAACCTAATGATTTAGAAGCAGAACAAGCTGTGCTTGGCTCAATGCTTTTAGATAAAGATGCTGTTATAGATGCAGTAGAGGTGCTTAAAGCAGAAGATTTTTACCGTGAAGAGCACAAGCTTATTTTTACTGCAATGATTAATCTTTATGCTAGATCTGAGCCAATTGATATGATTACGGTAAAGGATGAACTTGTACTTTTAGGCAAGCTTGATGTATGTGGTGGAATTGAATATGTTGCAGAGTTATCAGATAAAGTTCCGACTACTGCTAATGCGGATAAGTATATTAAAATAGTTGAAGAAAAGTCAATATTAAGAAGTCTGATTAAGACCTCTAATGAGCTTGTTAACCTAGGATATGACCAGACTCTTGAGGTGGACGAGATAATTGAAAAGGCAGAGAAGGGTGTATTTGACCTAGTCAAAAATAGAAATAAAAAAGGATTTACTCCGATTAAAGAGGTTCTAGTAGAAACCTTTGCCCAAATAGAAAAGCTGTATAATCAAAAAGAAGCAATTACAGGAATACCAACAGGCTTTATAGATTTAGACAGTAAAACTGCTGGACTTCATGGTTCAGAATTGATTTTGGTTGCAGCACGTCCTGCTATGGGAAAAACCGCATTCGCTTTAAATATTGCAACAAATGCAGCAGTTCAAGCGAATGTTCCAGTTGCAGTTTTTAGTTTGGAAATGTCAAAAGAACAACTTGTAAATAGAATTTTAGCAAGTGAGACTATGATTGATAGTAATAAATTAAGAACAGGTAAAATGGAGGAGGAAGATTTAATTAATCTTTCAGAAAGGCTTCGGACCATTATCGGAATCTGATATGTATATTGATGATACACCAGGTATAACAATTACTGAAATAAGGGCAAAATGTAGAAAGCTTAAGCTTGAAAAAAATATTGGACTTGTGGTGATAGACTATTTACAATTGATTTCAGGAACAGGTAATAGGCGAAATGGAAGTAGAGAGCAGGAGATTGCTGAAATAAGTAGATCACTTAAGATACTTGCAAAAGAACTAGATGTTCCAGTCATTGCACTTTCACAGCTTTCAAGAAGCCCAGATCAAAGAACAGACCATAGACCAATGCTTTCGGATCTCCGTGAATCTGGTTCAATTGAGCAGGATGCAGATATAGTTATTTTCTTATATAGAGATGATTATTATAATGAGGATTCAGAAGATAGAGGTCTTGCGGAGGTTATTATTGCAAAACAAAGAAGTGGCTCAACAGGAACTGTAAAATTAGGATGGCTTGGAAGCTATACAAAATTTGTCAATACAGATTTACATAGAGATTTTTAGAAAAGAGGAATAGGCTTGCTAGAAGATAAAATACTAGAAACTATAAAAGAATATAATTTAATAGAGTGTGGAGATAAAATAGTTTGTCGGAGTCTCAGGTGGACCCGACTCTATTTGCTTGCTTAATATCTTATATAACATAAAAGAGGAGCTGAAATTTGATATTGTTGTATGTCATGTAAATCATATGATAAGAGAGGAAGCAGATATTGATGAAGAATTTGTTGCAGATTTTTGCAAACAAAAGGGTATCCATTTTGAAGCAAAAAGAATAGATGTAGAGAAAATTTCAAAGGAGAAAAAGAAGGGAGCAGAGGAGACTCGGACGAGAGGAAAGATATAAATTTTTTAGTGAGATATTAGAAAAATATAATTGTACAAAAATTGCAACAGCACATACAAAATGTGATAATGCAGAAACAGTTTTAATGAATATAATCAGAGGCACAGGTACTTCCCGGATTGAAAGGAATACAAGCAAAAAGAGATAATATATACATTAAGCCTCTTATAGAAGTTGAAAGGGAAGAAATTGAGAGGTATTGTGAAGAAAAACAATTAAATCCAAGGCATGATAAAACAAATGACGAAAATATATATACTAGAAATAAAGTTAGAAATGTGCTTATCCCCCTTATCAAAAAGGAATTTAATCCTAATATTATAGATACTTTAGATAGATTGTCAGAACTTGCGAGTCTAGAGAATGATTATCTTGAAGAAATGGCAAAAAAATTTTTTCAAGAATTAGTGATAAAAAATGAGAAAGAGGAAATAATATTAGATTTGAAGGAATTTAATAAAAAGCATGAAGCAATTAAGTCAAGAATAATATTACTATGTATAAAGAATATATTAGGAACTACAAATGGAATAGGAAAAGTACATATAAAAGATATAATAACTTTGAGTCAAAACAATATAGGGAATAAATACTTAACGCCTAATAAACACATCAAAATAGCAGTAGGAAAGGGAAAAATAGGGTTTTTTGTCACAAAAAAAACATAATTAAACCAAAATCGTAAACCCGTAAGAAAACTCACGCCCATCCTTGATTTCAAAGAGAAAAACTTTCAAAAACTACTTGAAAAGAAAACTTAAATATGATAGTATTTCTTGTAACAATTAAGATAGAAAGGTTAAAAGCGAATTTTAAGCTTTTAAAGTTAAGGAGGAAGACTTTGATTAAGAACAGTATAAAAACATTAGCCATGTGGTTAATAATAGGTATAATATTTGTTGTATTACTTACTTCTATTTTAGACAATAGCGAAACTAAAATGTCTTATGCAGAGCTTATAAATAAGATTGAGACATCAGATGTAGTTTCAATAGAAATGGCATATGATGGAAAAACAGCAAATGTAAAACTAAAAAATAATTCAATGGAGAAAGAAGTAAATATTCCAAATACAGAAAGCTTTATGAACTATATTACTGATTATTTAAAGTCAGGAACAATAGAGTTCACAAATAAATCACAATCTATATTAATAACAATATTAGAACTTCTATCACCATTTGGGTTAGTTATAATAGCATTAATTTTCTGGTTCTTTGCAATGAATTCAACAGCACAAGGAAATAATAAAACATTAAGCTTTGGTAAAAGTAAAGCTAGAATGATGACATCAGCAGATAGGAACAAAGTAACTTTTGCAGATGTTGCAGGTGTTGATGAAGAAAAAGAAGAGCTTCAAGAGATAGTAGAATTTTTGAAGAGTCCTAAGAAATTTACAGATATGGGAGCAAGAATACCAAAAGGTGTACTTCTAGTGGGAAGTCCAGGAACAGGTAAGACTTTGCTTGCAAAAGCAGTTGCAGGAGAAGCAGGAGTGCCATTTTTCATAATAAGTGGTTCAGACTTTGTTGAAATGTTTGTTGGTGTTGGTGCATCAAGAGTTAGGGACTTATTTGAAGAGGCAAAAAGACATTCTCCATGTATTGTGTTTATTGATGAGATTGATGCAGTAGGTAGACAACGTGGCGCAGGACTAGGAGGAGGACATGATGAAAGAGAACAAACCTTTAATCAATTGTTAGTTGAAATGGACGGATTTGCAGCAAATGAAGGCGTAATAGTACTTGCTGCAACAAACAGACCTGATATATTAGATAAAGCACTTTTAAGACCAGGAAGATTTGATAGACAAATAGTAGTATCTGCACCAGATGTTGGTGCAAGAGAGCAAATACTTGAGGTGCATGCTAGAAGAAAGAAGATAGCTGAGGAGATTGATTTAAAAACAATAGCTAAAAATACATCAGGCTTTTCAGGAGCAGACCTAGAAAATGTTTTGAATGAAGCAGCATTACTTGCAGCAAGGAGAGATTTAAAAGAAATTGGAATGCCAGAGATTGAAGATGCCATGGTAAAAGTTACAATGGGACCTGAAAAGAAAACAAGAGTTAGAAGTGATAAAGAAAAGAAGCTCGTTGCATATCATGAGGCAGGTCATGCAGTAGTAAGTAAATTCTTACCAACACAGGACGATGTACATCAAATATCAATTGTACCAAGAGGTATGGCTGGTGGATATACTATGTATAGACCAAGTGAGGATAAATCGTTTATGTCTAAATCAGAAATGGAAGAAACAATTGTATCGCTACTTGGTGGTAGAGTTGCAGAAAGCTTGATATTAAATGATATTTCAACAGGTGCATCAAATGACATTGAAAGAGCTTCAAAGATAGCAAGAGATATGGTTTCAAAATATGGAATGAGTGATACTGTTGGAGCAATTATGTTTGGAGCTGGTCAAGAGGAGGTATTTTTAGGAAGGGATTTAGCTCAATCTAAAAATTACTCTGAGGCAACAGCATCAGTGATAGATGCAGAGACTAAGTCTATTATTGATAAAGCTTATGAAAGAGCAGAAAATATATTGAAGGAGCATATTGATAAGCTTCATGTCGTTGCTGGAATATTGCTTGAAAAGGAAAAAGTAGACGGTGAAGAATTTGCTAAGGTATTTGAAAGTTAGATAGATATACAAAATATTAAATAAGTGAGTTTAAAATAAAACAAATAACAGATAATTTTCGACAAATGGGTTGACGAATTTCTAAAAAAATACTAAAATAGACTTTGGGGAGACCCAAAGTTTATTTTTATTTAATATTTTATAGGGGGAAATAGTGATGGAAGATCTTAAAGTCTTTTCATGTAGCAATGAAGCAGATGGTTTTACAAAAGAAGTCTGTGATACCTTAGGAATTGAAGTTCGGAAAAATTAGCAGAATGAAGTTTAAAAATGACAATAATTTTTTACAATTAGAGGAAACTGTAAGAGATAAGGATGTGTACTTTATACAAGTAACCACACCACCAGTAAACGAAAGAATAATGGAATTATTAATTGCAATTGATGCAGCTAAACGAGCATCTGCAAGAAGAATAACTGTTGTACTTCCATACTATATGTACTCAAGATCAGATAAGAAAGACCAACCAAGAGTTCCGATTACAGCAAAATTAATGGCACAATTAATTGAAGCAGCAGGGGCAGACAGAGTAATGAGCTGTGACCTACACAACCCAGCAATACAAGGATATTTTAACATAAATTGTGACAGATTATCTGCACAAAATATATTGCAGGCATATTTTAAAGATAAAAATTTTGATAATATGGTAATAGTTGCAACAGATGCAGGAAGTTCAAAAAAAGCATATAAATATTCAAAATTCTTCAATTGTCCAATAGCAATGATTGATAAAAGAAGAGAAGGAAATGATGATAGAGCAATAGCATCTACTGTAATTGGAGATGTAGAAGGAAAAACAGCTGTTGTATTTGATGACGAAATTGATACAGCAGGTTCTATGATTGAAACTGCAAATGTTTTAAAGGAATTTGGAGCAGCAGATATTTATGCAGGCTGCACACATGGAGTTTTATCTGGACCAGCAATCGAAAGACTTAGAAATTCAAACTTTAAAGAAGTAGTTATAACAAACACAATACCACTTCCAAAGGAAAAAGAATTAGATAAAATAAAAGTACTTTCGATAGCACCACTATTCGCAGAAGCAATAAAGAGATTATATGAACATAAAGCAATGGGAGATTTATTTGAAAAATAAGGCTTGACAAGTTGCGATATAAGATATATAATAGGTAAGCAAAATACACATGAGATTGGGGGGAGTAATAATGTCAGAGGTAAAAGTTAATAATGGTAATATAGAAGACGCTCTTAAAAGATTTAAAAGACAATGCGCAAGAAATGGCGTAATGCAAGAAGTTAGAAAAAGAGAACATTATGAAAAACCTAGTGTAAGAAGAAAGAAAAAGTCAGAAGCAGCTAGAAAAAGAAAGTTTTAATAATAATGTTAAATAGAGGAAGGCGAAAGCCTTCTTTTATTTTTGAGAAAGAGGGAGAGACAGGGGGACGAGACAGGGGGACGGGGCTTTTGTCTTAAGGTTCAAATTCTTTTGAAACCCTAAGACAAAAGCCCCGTCCCCCTGTCTCATTCTTACTTTGCTGCAATCTCTATCCTTTGTATTCTTACTTTGCTGCAAAATTATAAAAAATGCTTGTATAAATTGGAAGTTATATAGTATACTATTCTAAGAGAGGAAGGAGAAATTATTATGGAGGATAATAAAAAAGAGATAAAAAGTGGCATAACCATACACACAATTCCTACTAATAGCTTTAAAACAGATTTATTATCAGTATTTTTAACAGCAAAACTTTCAAGGGAAAATGTAACTAAGAATGCAATTATTCCAATGATACTCAGAAAAGGTAGCTCTAAGCTAGAAAATTCTTTAGAGATAAATAAACATTTGGAGGAAATGTATGGTGCAGCTTTTGATTGCGGTATAGATAAAACAGGAGATAATCAGGTAATGAAGTTTTATTTAGAAACAATTAATGGAAAATATCTGCCAGAAGGCGAGGAAATAATAGAGGAATGCATAAATACACTACTAGATATCGTTTTTTCTCCTAAAGTGGAAAATAATGCTTTTAAAAAGGAATATGTAGATAGTGAAAAAGATAAATTAAAAATATTACTAGAAGGTAAGAAGGATAATAAAGCACAATATGCACTTTTAAGATGTCAAGAGGAGATGTACAAGGATACACCATTTGGATTATATAAATATGGATATATAGAAGATATAGAAGGAATAAATGAAAAAAATATATATGAATATTATGAAGAGCTTATTTCTAAATGTAAAATAGATATATTCGTTTCAGGAAATGTAGATGAGGAAAAAATAGCAAATATAATTTATAAAAATCCCAATATACAAAAATTGAATGAAAGGGAGCCAGAATATAATCAAAAAAATGCGGAATTTAACAAACACCAAGAAAGGGAGATTGTAGAAAAAGCAGATGTAACACAAGGAAATTTGATACTAGGTCTTTCTATTCGGAGAAAATAATAAAGAAGAAAAATATGCTGCAATTTTATATAATGCAATTCTTGGAGGGTCAGCGACATCAAAAATGTTTCAAATTGTCAGAGAGAAGTACAGCCTAGCATATACTGCGGCTTCAAGCTATTTAAGACATAAAAACTGTATATTCATAAAATGTGGAATAGAAATTGATAATTACGAAAAAGCAGTAAAAATAATCAAAGAGCAAATAGAAGATATGAAAAATGGTAAGTTTACAGACGAAGATATCGAAAATGCAAAAGTCTGTGTAAATTCTGTTGTGAAAATGATACCTGACGAGCAAGATACAATAATAACATATTTCTTAGGACAGGAGCTTGCAGAACACAAAATGACACTAAGTGAATATGAGCAAAATGTAAATAAAGTTCAAAGAGAGCAAATAGAAAACTTTGCATCAAAGGTTTCTATTGATACAATTTACTTTTTGAGAAACTAGGGGGGCTGAAATGGAAGTAATAGAGAATAAAAATGTCAAAGAGAAGTTATATATAGAAAAGCTTGAAAACGGCTTGACAGTAATGATAATACCAAGAGAAAATGTGAGAAAAAAGTATATAATTTGGGGTACAAATTTTGGATCAATAGACAACAAATTTATTTTACCTGGAGAAAGTGAAGCAAAAGAAGTTCCAGATGGAGTTGCACATTTTTTAGAGCATAAA
>CARDEQ010000019.1:0-13008 GCA_948958005.1 uncultured Clostridia bacterium | reverse complement strand
TTGCAAATTGCTTTTTCAACTCGGACATGTAGCTGGGGAGGGAGGAAATGTTTAAAACAATAGAAGCAAATGCGCAAGGTCTATATATTGAGAAAAAATCAAAATTTATAGCGAATGTCTTTTATGTTACAAGTATAGAGGAAGCGGAGGAATTAATTAATAGTATGAAAAAACAATACCATGCTGCTAGGCATAACTGTTATGCATATAGAATTTTAAGCAAAGGCACAGTGGTAGAAAGACAAAGCGATGATGGAGAACCATCAGGGACAGCAGGAGCACCAATGCTAAATATACTTAACAAAAAGGAATTAGTAAATGTATTAGTTGTAGTTACAAGATATTTTGGTGGAATATTGTTAGGCACAGGTGGACTTGTAAAAGCATATTCGGAGGCATTAAACCAGGCTATACAAAATACAAAAGAGGTGGAAAAAGAAAGCGGATATTTGTTAGAAGTAACTGCTACTTATGAGAAACAGAGAGAATTAGAATACATATGTGAAAAAAATAAAATTAATATAGTTTCTAAAGAGTATAAAGAGAGTATAAAGAATATAATAGAAATTTCGATAGAAAAATATGAAAAAATATTCAAAGAAAACGAGAAAAATGAAAATTGTAAGATAAAAGAAACAAAATATATAAATAAAACCGAATAATGCTTAAAATAAGCAAAAAAATCAAGCAATATTTAAAAAAAATAACAAAAAAATTAAAAAAATCGCAAAATCTATTGCCAAAATATGGAAAAAGATATATAATTTGAATTGTAAAAAATTTACAATTTTTAGTTAAGGAGGAAAAATATAAGTGAAAGACAAATTGTCAATTTTGGTAGCAGATGATAATGTTGAATTTGCAAGAACTTTAACAAACTGTATCGAGCAAGAGGAAGGAATGGAGGTTATAGGAATTGCACAAGATGGTATGGAAGCTGTAGATATGATAAACAATATAAAACCAGATGTTGCAATTTTAGATGTGATTATGCCACATTTGGATGGTTTAGGAGTATTAGAAAGAATACAAAATTCAGAGCTTGATAAAAAACCACTTTGTATAGTTTTATCAGCAGTTGGTCAGGACAAGATAACAACAAGAGCAATAGAATTAGGAGCACAATACTATGTTGTAAAACCCTTTGATATAAACCTGCTGATAAGAAGAATAAAGGAATTAAAATTCTATAAACCAATGACCTTCAAGAATACAGGAATAAGCAGAGAATACAAAGCACCATATATAGACATAGTACCAGATAAAAGGAAAGAGGTAGAAAACTTAGAAGCATTAGTCACAAATATTATTCATGAAATAGGGGTACCTGCACATATAAAAGGGTATCAATATTTAAGAGAAGCAATAATGATGGTAGTAAATGATATAGATATAATAAACCAAATAACAAAACAGCTCTATCCAGAAATAGCTAGAAGATTTAAAACGACTCCGTCAAGAGTAGAACGTGCAATCAGGCATGCAATCGAGGTTGCATGGGGAAGAGGAGAGCAAGATACAGTAGAGAGTATATTTGGATACACAGTGTCAGCAGCAAAAGGAAAGCCAACGAATAGTGAATTTATAGCAATGATTGCAGATAAACTAAGGCTAGAACTTAAATCAGCATAATGAAATTTATGGAAATATTGTAGAAAATATATAAATTGTGTAAAATGACACCTCCTTTAGTAGACAGAGTAAATAACTAAGCCTACTAAAGGAGGTATTTTAATACTTAAATTGATAAAAATTTATAATAAACATAAAAGCTAGTATTCTCGAGAAATACGCCTGCTCCAATAAATATCAGTTACAAAATAAAAGGGGCTGTCATTTTTTGGAGTACCATAAGCTTCAATTAAATGTTTAACTTCCTTTTCAACTATTTTAATAATATCTATATGGTCATTTCCCAGATTAGTTTTAAAAACACTTGTAGGAATATTATTTGGATTATAACCAACACCAACATATATATAATAATTCCCCTTTCTTTGCTTAATCGAAACACAATAATGATTACCGAACAAAAGGGAAAAATGTACTCATACATAAACAGTGTGGATTAGTAGGACCACCCTCCCAAACAGAAAAATTATATTTATTAGCAAGTTCACAAAAAGTCCAAGTAAACTGTTCAAAATCTTTTTCTAGTTTTACACATTTATCAGTCGTATATTTACCACTTGGATATTTAGCATCAAAAGCCTCTAACTTCATTTTATATTCACTAGTAATATTAGAAACATTCTCATAAAGTGGACTTAAATGAGATGAAAACTTTTTGGTTTTCAAATTCCAAAATTCCAATATTGCATGATCAGTTAAAATATTTCTTTCCTCCAATTCTTCAATAAAACTCTTATGATAAACCCTTTCATATTCTTCAAAGGCTTGAATATTCCAAAAAGTATTATAAAATAAAGAACGATATGATTTTATCCAATCCCACATAAAAGCAGAACTTTGAATATTAGGTGCAATCTCACAGCAATCAGCACATAACAGAACAAAATTATTAGGCTTATCTTTTCCACCAAGAGAATTAGGTATAATATAACAGCACTGCAAAGGTTTTTTACATCCACATCTCCAACAAGTAGTATCAGCATCAGCCCAATCAAAATTCAAATCACAATCATCTTCAAACTGTATCCAATAATTAATAATTTTCTCTTTTGAAGTTCTAATATTTGCACATTTAGAGCCCATATATTTCTCCTTCTACTATATTACAATACATATTATAACATAAAAGTAAGAAAAAGTAAATCTTGTGTCAAAGGGGACGGGGCATTTTGACACATTAGAAATTGACAACATGTAAAAAACAGAGTAGAATAAAATCACAAAATAAAAAATGGAGTTATAGATTTATAATGGAGAAAATAAATATTGGAGAATTAAAAGATAGCGATTTTGAAGATTTTAGCAAGGATATTTTATCTTATAAACTAGGAACTAAAATGAGAACATTTAGAAAATGTAAAGATAAAGGAATCGATGCTATTTCTTTAGAAGAAGAAAAAAATTGGATTATGCAGGCTAAATTTTATAAAAATACATCAGATTCTACTATGATGAGGCAATTAAAGCTCGAAAGTCAAAAAGTAAAAAAACTAAAACCAGATAGGTATTTCCTTTTCATTTGTAAAATATTAACGGAAAAACAATTTGAAGAGATAACAGATATATTCTCACCTTATTTAAAAAAAGAAGATATATATGATGAAGTAATAATAAAAGATATTTTAGACGAAAAAGAAGCAGAATTTATTTTAGAAAAATGGGATAAATTATGGCTTCCATCCTCATATGCATTACAAAAGCTTTACGAGAAATTTAAAAGAGTTAAATACGATTATAAAAAGGGACAAATTGTAAAAGAGTCAAAACTTTTTGTGGAAACAGAAGTGTATAAAAAAGCCATTAAGACGTTAGAAGAAAAAAATGTCATTTTAATACATGGACAACCAGGCGCTGGTAAAACTATGTTAGCACGTAGATTAGCAATGAAATATATATATAAAGGTTACAAATTTTACTTTGAAAATGCAATTAATATAAAGGAAATAGAAAATTATATATATACTGATGAAAAAATGGTAATTATAATAGATGATTTTTTAGGAGAGTCAACCCTAGAATTAAAAGGAATATCAGATAATAAGATATATGACATTATTTCATATGCTAAGAGAAATGACAATATAAAACTAATTTTAACAACTAGAACCTATATTTATAATAGTGCAAAACAAGTATTAGAAAAGCTCGCACATGCATCAGAAAGACTAGAGAAATTGTTAATAGAAGTGAACGACTATACTCAAATGGATAAAGCAAAAATATTATATAATCATCTTTATTATAATAATTTATTATGGTCAATTGAATATCTCGAAATAATAAGAGATCAGTATTATAAAATCATTATAAATCATACAAATTTTACGCCAAGAAATATAGAACGTATTTGTGAAATCATACAGGAGGAAAAGCAAAATAGTGTAATAGAAGTTATTTCAAATCTCTTAGATAATCCAGAAGAAATATGGAAGCATGAATATGCAAAATTAGAAAATAGCCGTTATGGTAAATATGGAAAAACTTTGCTAGATTTAGTTTGTTTTTTGAAATATGAAGTAGAAGAAGAAGCTTTGAAGGAGCAATTCGAGAAAATAGTTTTAGATAAATCAGAATATGAAGAATATATGTTTTATGAAGCAATAGAAGAATTGTCATATGCATTCATTAGTATTTCTTTTAATATGGAAGGAAGGAAAACATATAAGCTGGCAAATCCAAGTATGGGTGACTTTCTTAGATTAAAAGCTAGACAGAGTAAAAATACGATAAAAGAATATATTAAAAAAATGAACTCGGTAGAAGGAATATACGATTTATTACAAATATTTTTAGACGATATTGAAATGCAAGGGCTTATTAAGCAAAGAGTAGAAGAAATAATAGAGCAGAATAAAAATTTAGATTATTTTGATAAACGATTGATAAGCTATATTTTAGATGGGGATATAACAAAAAAAACAAAAAGCCTTAATTAGAGAAATGGTAGATGAGGCTTACACAAAACTTGAGAGGAAGGATACTGAATTTATTTTAGACATACTAGAACATAAGCGCGAAACATCATATATGTATAAATACATGCTACAAAACTTCAAGGAATATGAAATAGAAAATATAGATACTAGATTCAGGATACTACCTAATTTAGCACATATTTTTGATTGGAATGTGTATTTAGGAATTTGCAAGCAAATTTTAAAGAGAAAAAACTCAAAACATGTCATGCTAATAAAAGAATATATGATAGATGAACTAATCGAGGTAGTTTCATTAGAAGCAGAAGAGCTGATGAATGATGAAATAGACGAGATTGTACAAGAATATAAACAAGGAAAAAGTATGAAAAACATATCCATGGAATTTATCGAATGGTCATTATCAAGCTTAGGAAACTTAAAAGAAATTTACACAGCTGAACAATTAGAATATATTATAGATACAATTAAAGCAAACTGTTTTACCATGATAGATGAAGCTGAAATAAAAGAATTTGCGAGCCAAGAAACACAATATGAACAAGAGGAAATCAAAGAGGATACCGAAAGTGTTGAAGAGTTATTCGAAAAAAATTTAGATAGAGAGGATATGCTACATAAGTATTTGCAAAAAAATATTATGGATGAGTATAAAACTAAAGAGTTATGGCAACAAAAGGATAAATGGTACATACAGAGTTTTTTAGAAAATAGAGAAGGATTAAAGCTATTGACAGAATTTATCAATGAAACAAAGGATAAAATTGATAATGCAGTAGTCTTTGGAGAAGCTTTAATGAAATACTTATTTGAAAAAAGTACTTACATCAAGTATAAAACAGAAATTGAGAAAATAGGATACGAAATGTTAAAGATGGAAGAAACAGAAGGTCTATCTGATAGAATAATAAATAATAACAAACAAGTAATTAATGCTTTACTAAATATAGGAATATTAATCAAAGAAAATGAAGGGATACATTTTTTAAATAGCTTTTTTGTAATTTACTTTGGCATAAATTTTATAAAAGACAAAATGAAAATAGAAAAAGTATTAGAAAAAGCATATGAATGGCAAGGTGGAGGCAAAATTATAGAAATTATCAACATGTATTCTTATACAGATTTGGAAGAATTTAACAAGGAATGTCTTATACCATATTTGAAATATTTAACACTATATGTTAGGAAGCAGGATAAATATACAATTGCTAAATCTATAATTAATAAACTAGAGCCAACAATTTATATCAATAAAATTGCGGAGTACGAAGACGGAGGCTTAATGCTTGATAATAATTTGCTAGAATATATTGGCATTAGAAGCTTTGATAATTTAATGAAGCTTTGCTATTGGAAAATAAAAAGCTTTTTAAATAAAAATTACTTGATTAAGCATTCAACAACTTACAAAATAACTTTAAGCAATATAATAAAAGATAAAGAAGCAGTTAAACAATTTAATAAAATAAAAATATGGGATTATTTAGAGAAAGTTTACAAAAAAGCAGAAGACATTCTATTAAAATTACAAGAAAATCCGTCAATGGATGCATATTGCATTATAAATAACAAAAAACAATTCAAGAAGTACTTAGATAATTGCAAAAAAGAAAGAAGAGATAAATATTTACAATAAAATTTAAAATTTTATTAATTAAAATTAAACTTTTATTAATATTACTAAAATTCTACCTTTTATGTTTTATAATATAAAAAAATGGCAATAATCATAGAAAAGGTGGGAGATATTATGAAAAAAATTTTATTGAAAAAACAAGACATATATCATGAAAATTTAGATTACCCTCATTCAGAAATAATGCATAAATTAAAACTAAACTTGAAAGAATATATGGAATACTTAAAAAAATTTAGACTAGAAAAAGATTGCCTAGCATTCGGGATTTATGAAGTAGCTTACATAGAAATGGACGAGAATTTAAAAGAAATATATATAAGAGATGACGAAATAATGACAGCTTCTGGAAATAATAGTGATGGAATAATCATAACAAAAAGAAAAAAAGACATAAGTTCAGCATTGATAAACAAAATTGCATAAAAACAAAAAGTAATAGTGTTAAAAAACTATTGCTTTTTTTCGCTCTATCTTGAAATTTTTAAGCTTTCGTTATATAATAAAGAAATATTAAAATGAGGAGGCTTAAAGTTTATGGAGGTTACAGAAACAGAATTACTTCACATTGCAAATCTTGCAGATTTAACAATAAAGGAGGAAGAAATTGATAATTACTTATCCAACCTAAAGGATATATTAAATTTCGCAAATGTGGTAAATAAAGCACCTGTTGATAATTTAAAAGAAACTATTGGTTCAAATAAAAACTGTAATGTATTTAGAAAAGATGAAATAGTAGAATTTAAAGACCAAGAGGCTTTATTAGAAAATGCACCTGAAAAGGAGCAAAATATGTTTAAAATACCTAAAGTGCTTTAGAAAAGGGAGGATAATAATGAATATCACTGAATTAACAGTACATGAACTAAAAGAGAAATTAGATAAAAAAGAACTTACAGTAGAAGAAATTACAAAAGCTTACATAGATAGAATAAATGAAAAGGAAAAAGATATTGGAGCCTTTGTAACAATATTGCCAGATGAAGCAATAGAAAAGGCAAAAAAAATAGATGAAGAAAGAAAAAAAGGACAAGCAAGTTCACAATATGCAGGGATTCCAGTAGGCTTAAAAGACAATATGTGCACAAGGGGTGTAAAAACTACTTGTAGCTCTAAAATGCTAGAAAACTTTATTTCTCCATATGATGGAACGGTTGTAGATAAATTAATAAATATAAATAATATGATAAATTTAGGAAAGTTAAACATGGACGAATTTGCTATGGGAAGTTCAACAGAAACATCATATTTCAAAAAAACAAAAAATCCATGGGATTTAAACTGTGTTCCAGGTGGCTCGTCAGGTGGATCAGCGGCAGCGGTTGCAGCTGATATGGCTCCTTGGGCGCTAGGCTCAGATACACGGACGGAAGTATTCGTCAGCCAGCATCACTTTGCCGGAGTAGTAGGGCTAAAACCAACATATGGACTGGTTTCAAGATATGGATTAGTCGCATTCGCATCTTCACTTGACCAGATAGGTCCAATTACAAAAGATGTAGAAGATGCAGCAATATTATTATCACTAATCGCAGGTAAGGATGATAGAGATACAACCTCAATTGATATACCTAAAAAAGATTATACTAAGCACTTGAAAAATGATATCAAGGGTTTAAAAATAGGAGTACCAAAAGAATTTTTTGGAGAAGGAATAAATGAGGAAGTAAAAACAGCTTTGGAGGAAACAATAAAAACATATAAAGAACTTGGTGCAGAAATTATTGACATATCATTAGATGTAGCACAATACGCACTTGCTGCTTATTATATAATTGCATGTGCAGAGGCAAGCTCAAATCTTGGAAGATTTGACGGAATTAGATATGGATACAGAGCAAAAGAATTTTCTAATTTAAAGGAATTATATAAAAATTCAAGAAGCGAGGGCTTTGGTGCAGAGGTAAAAAGAAGAATTATTCTTGGAACATATGTATTGAGCTCAGGTTACTATGATGCATATTATAAAAAGGCACAAAAAGTAAGAACATTAGTACAAAATGAATTTGCAGAAAGGTTTAAACAAGTAGATATGCTTCTTACACCGACATCTCCAGTTACAGCTTTTAAATTTGGAGAAAAATCAGAAAATCCACTAGAAATGTACTTATCAGATATTTGTACAGTATCAGTAAATATTGCAGGACTTCCTCGGAATATCTGTGCCATGCCGGAGTTGATAAAAATGGATTACCAATTGGTATGCAGCTTATCGGAAATTATTTTGAAGAGGATAGAATTTTAAATGCAGCTTATCAATATGAGCAAAAAGTAAAGTTTAGACAAAATCATAAACCTACATTTAAAGGAGGAAACTAAAATGGCAAAAGAAGATTATGAAGTTGTAATCCGGACTTGAAGTACACGCAGAATTATCTACGAAAACAAAAATATTTTGCTCATGCCCTAGTGAATTTGGTGGAGCACCAAATACTCATTGCTGTCCAGTATGTACAGCAATGCCAGGTGCATTACCAGTTTTAAATGAAAAAGTTGTGGAATACGCAGTAAAAGCAGGTCTTGCAATGAATTGTGAAATATCAAAGGATAGTAAAAATGATAGAAAAAACTATTTCTATCCAGATACACCAAGAGCATATCAAATATCACAATATGATAAGCCATTATGTGAAAATGGCTTTGTAGAAATAGATGTGGGAGAAGAAAAGAAGAAGATTGGAATTACAAGAATACATATAGAGGATGATGCAGGAAAACTAAATCATGATGATTATGGAAGAGGAAGCCTAGTGGATTTAAATAGAGCAGGAGTTCCCTTGATAGAGATTGTTTCAGAGCCAGATCTTAGAGGAATAGAAGAAGCAGATAAATATTTGAGAAAATTAAAATCAATACTTGAATATATTGAAGTTTCGGATTGTAAAATGCAAGAAGGTTCACTGAGGGCAGATGTAAACGTTTCTATTAGAAAAAAAGGCGCTAAAGAATATGGAACTAGAACAGAAATGAAAAATATGAACTCTTTTAAATCAATTTCAAGAGGAATAGCATATGAAATAGATAGGCAAATTGAAGTACTTGAAGGCGGAGGAAAAATATATCAAGAAACTTTAAGATGGGATGAGGTTTCAGGAAAAACATTTTCAATGAGAGATAAAGAAGATGCAGAGGATTACAGATATTTTCCAGAACCAGATTTAGTAGCAATTAGACTTTCAGATGAATACATACAAAGCATAAAGAGCAATTTACCAGAGTTACCTGAGAGCAGAAGGGAAAGATATTTGAGAGAATATGGCTTGACAGAAAAAGGAGCAAACATACTTACAAGTTCAAAATATTTATCAGACTTTTTTGAAGCTTCAGTTAAAATTTGTAATAATCCAAAAGCTATATGTAATTGGCTTATGTCAGATGTTGCAAGGATTTTAAATGAAAAGGAGATTGAACCAGAGGAAATTCCATTTAAGCCAGAGCATCTTGCAGAACTAATAAATCTTATTGAAAAAGGTACAATAAGCACAAAAATTGCAAAAGACGTACTTGATAAAATGTTTGAAGGTCCAGAAAAACCAAGTAAAATAATTGAAGACAATGGTTGGATACAAATATCAGATGAAGGTGCAATAAAAACAATTGTAGAAAAGATATTAGATTTAAATCCACAATCAATAGAGGATTTTAAGAATGGAAAAGATAAAGCATTAGGATTTTTGGTAGGTCAAGCAATGAAGGAAACAAAAGGAAAAGCAAACCCTCAAATGTTAAATCAAATGTTTAAGGATGCAATTCTTAAATAGAATACTATGCATATATATGAATTAAAGACTAAAGTAAAATTCGGAGGAAAGTCATGAATAAAAAACTAAATGAATTCAATGAATATTTAGTAGGAAGAAAGGTTGCAATAATTGGACTTGGCGTTAGCAATATGCCACTTTTAAAATATATGAATAAAAAAGGTGCAGAAGTAACAGTTTTTGACGACAGAGAAATAACAGAGATTCCAAAAGAAGCAATGGAGGAGGTAATGAGATATGACCTGCCACATTTCTTTGGAAAAGAAGCTCTAAGCAATTTGAAGGGGTTTGCTATAATTTTCAGGTCACCAAGCTGCATGCCTTGGAGGAAAGAATTAGTCGAAGCAAAAGAAAAGGGTGCAATTATAACATCAGAAATTGAAATGTTAATGAAAATGTGCCCAGGAACAGTCATAGGCGTTACTGGAAGTGATGGGAAAACCACTACTACATCACTTATATATGAAATTCTAAAAAAGGCAGGCTATAACTGTTACTTAGGAGGAAATATCGGTACTCCGTTATTTACAAAATTAGGAGAAATGCGGTAAAGATGATTATATAGTATTAGAACTAAGTAGTTTTCAATTAATGAATATGATAGTAAGTCCAAAAATCTCAGTTATTACAAATATTTCACCTAACCATTTGAATATACATAAATCTTATGAGGAATATATAGAAGCAAAGAAAAACATATTTAAACATCAAGCTAAAGACGATATAGTTGTCTTGAATTATGATAATGATATAACTAGAAAGCTTGCAAAAGAAGCAGAGGGAAGAGTTATATTTTTTAGTGGAAAAACAAAACTTGATGATGGAATAATAATAGACCAAGACATGATAAAAGAATGCAATGATAGGGTTAGAAGGCATATAATAAGCACAAAGGACGTTCACTTAAGGGGTAAACACAATCATGAAAACATATGTGCAGCAATTTCTGCAACCAAAACTTTAGTAGATATAGACACACAAATTGAGGCAATAAAAGAATTTACAGGAGTAGAACATAGAATAGAATTTGTAAGAGAGATTGAAGGAGTGAAATGGTATAATGATTCAATCGGAACAAGCCCAACAAGAACAATTGCAGGGCTTAATTCCTTTGAAGAAAATATAATATTACTAGCAGGAGGATATGATAAGCATTTAGATTATGATTTACTTGCAAAACCTATTTTGGATAATGTAAGAGCATTAGTGTTAATGGGGCAAACAGCAGGAAAAATATTTGATGCAGTTAAAGCAGAGGGTGAAAGACAGGGAAAACAAATAGATACATATATGTGTGAAGATTTAGCATCCTCTATAAAAATGGCAAAAAAGATTGCAGAAAGGGGAGAGGTAGTGTTATTTTCTCCGGCAAGTGCAAGCTTTGATATGTTTAAAAACTTCGAAGAGAGAGGCAAAAAATTCAAAGAATTGGTAAATGAAATATAAGAACAAAGAACAAGTCTCCTGAATATATATACTTATAGTTATACTTTACAATTGCTTAAAAAATCTCTACACCAGCCGTTTGGAAGTAATATATTTATTTTTGATAATGGACGCGCAGGGAAGCTCCCCGAGTAGGAATGACCCTAGGCGAATGGGGCGCGAAGACGCCCCAGCAAGGGAATTATCAAAAATAAATATATTACTTCCAAAGGTAGGCGGAAATTAAAGCAGTAAATATAACTATAAGTATATATAAGGAGGCTTTTATGTATAATAGTATTGATGAATATATGCAAAGTGTACTTGGAATGAATATGCCAAATACATATATGCCAAATGGCAATAATTACTATGATGCGAGAGTGCAAGAACCAGTAATGCAAGAACCCAATAGACTTTATCCAGAAATTTATGGAATAGTGTATCCCGTGGTTCAAAAAGTATGTAGCAGAAGAAATACCTTTCAAATAACAGAGGAACTGATAAATGAAATGGTAGAAGAGGTATATAATGTAGTAGAACCAAGGGAAGAAGGGCCAGATACTAGAGAGCAAGCTGCTAATTTAAAAAATGGTGACGTAAAAAATCCAAGAGCAAAAGAGGCTAGAGAGACAAGAAGACCAAACAATAATCTGATGAGAGATTTAATAAGAATATTGATTTTAAGAGAACTATTACAAGGAGGATGGCAAGGAAATAGGCCAAGGCCACCAATGCCAGGACCAGGAGGGCCACGGACGGACCACGGTATGCCAGGACCTCGGACCAAGACCACCAATGCGACCTGGATATATGGGGATGTATTAAAAAATATAGTAGCTCTTTGAAGTAGAGTATTATTTTGGTGGACATAAAATTTGCAAATATATAGAAAATATGTTATAATTATGTTAATATGCCTAAATGGCGTTTATATAGATGTTCCTAAAAATCTTACTAAAAGGAGAAAAGTGTTATGCTGGAAGCAAAGATTATCACAGCACTGGTTTCAATAATTTCATTCTTTATTGCAAACAAACTCCATTATGGATACAACAGGGGACTACGGCTGATGTCAAACACGGTGTTTGATGTGATTGGGTGGATTTTCGGAATTGCATTTGTAGCGGTCATGTTTTACAGTGGACTTACGCTGTACACAGCTCCAAGGAGTCTATTGTTCATTTCAAGCTGTGTGTACATACGGAACAAAAAGAAGAAGAAGTTTTGTACACCATCGTGGAAACTGTTTCATGTCACTGCAATCGCATATAGCACTCTGGGTCTGGCTGGTTTCATACTTGACACGATTGGTGCTACATCAATTGCAGAGCTGAGTATGAAGACCATTACTATATCCGGAGTAGCATTGTTAATTGGAAGCCTATTCCTGATATTCATTGTACATGTCTTTTTTTCCGAGTACCCAGGTAGATACAGACGCTCACATTATTACTATTGAGGAAATGGAGGTACAATGCATAACACAAGTAGGAGCCTATTATAGGCAGCCTCCCTAGAAGCCTAGTTCAAATGCGAGCTAGGTTTTTAGGTTTTTATAGGTTTAAAATAGATATGTCACATGTAAATTGAAAAATAAATATTGAAAGAG
>CARDEQ010000018.1:0-13782 GCA_948958005.1 uncultured Clostridia bacterium | reverse complement strand
TTTGACTCTACAAATAAGGTTAAAAAGAGACATAAGGTATTGGAGTTTACAAATAGAGAAATTTGATATAAAATAATATAATCAGTTATAAGAAAGCACCCAATATTTACAGGAGGAAATTATGCAATTAAATAGTAGATTATTTGAAATAGTATATATACTAATGCAAAAGAAAAAAATTACAGCCAAAGAGCTAGCAGATAGATTTGAGGTGTCAACTAGAACGATATATAGAGACATAGAAGCATTAAGTAGAGCAAATATACCAATATATGCGACTAAAGGAAAAGATGGAGGAATAGAGATTTTAGAAGATTATATTCTGAATAAAACAATTCTTTCAGAGGAGGAACAAAATCAAATTTTATTTGCCTTACAAGGAATGAGAAAAGTAGTAGGAGAAACTGAGGAGAACATATTAGATAAACTAAGCACAATATTTAATAAAAAAGTAAATGATTGGATTAAAATAGAATTTTCAAGTTGGGCAAAAGACAATGCGCAAGAAAAAAGATTTGATATGATAAAAAAAGCAATATTAAATAAGAAACAAATAGAATTTGTATATTATAATTCAAATGGAGATAAGACAAAAAGAATAGTAGAGCCACTACAAATATGGTTTAAAGATAAAGCATGGTATTTAATAAGCTATTGTAAGCTAAAAGAGGATTATAGAATATTTAAAATTGCTAGAATAAAAGAAATAAAGATATTACAAGAGAATTTTGAAAGAGAATTGCCAAAAGAAGAAGATAAGGAAAAACATAATTTAAAAAACATATCACTTGAATTGGAAATAAGTAAAGAAATGTCATATAGAGTGTATGATGAATTTGAAGAAAAAGAGATATCTAAAAAGGAAAATGGCAATTTTGTAATAAAAGTAGAATATCCAGAGAATGAATGGGTGTATGGATATATTTTATCCTTTGGAGAATATGCAAAAATTTTGAAGCCAGATTATGCTAGAAGGATAATAAAGCAAAAATTACAAAAAACTTTAAAAAATTATTTATAAACTTTTTGGTAATATGACATACAGATGTCATATTATATGTTATATACTTCCTCTTAGGAGGTAGATATTATGGAATATGAAGTTGTAAAAATAGAAGAAAAGATTATACAAGGAATTAAAATAAGAACAACCAATCAAGAGAGGAAATCAATACAAGACATAGGAAGAACATGGCAAAAATTATTTGTAGAGGGAATTTATGAGAAAATACAAAACAAGATAAATAATAAAACAATAGGATTATATACAGAATATGAAAAGGACTATACTAAACCATATACCTTTATTGCAGGAGCAGAAGTTAGCAAAGAGATAGAAGACAAACAGAAAACAGAGGGTGTTATCATTCCAAAAGGAAAGTATGCAAAGTTTGCTATAATAGGAGATACTCAAAACTCAGTAGGACAAGCTTGGCAAGAAATATGGAATATGAATTTAGATAGAAAATACACTTGCGATTTTGAAGAATACCAAAACAATTCTCAAGATATGCAAAAACAAGAAATTCATATTTATATAGCACTAAAAGATTAAAAAAGGAGGAGGATAGAAAAATGGCTTTTGATTATAAAAAAGAATATAAGGAATACTATATGCCAAAGAATAAACCAAGTATTGTGCAAATTCCTAAAATGAATTATATTGCCTTTAGAGGAAAAGGTAATCCAAATGATGAAAATAGCCAATATAAACTCTCTATATGTCTTTTATATGCAGTTGCCTTTACAATAAAAATGAGTTACAAGAAGGAGCACAAAATAAATGGTTATTTTGAATATGTAGTTCCACCACTAGAAGGACTTTGGTGGCAAGAAGGAGTCAAGGATACAATAGATTATAAACAAAAAGATAAACTTAATTTTATCTCAATTATTAGATTACCAGACTTTGTGACAAAAGAAGATTTCGATTGGGCAATTTGTGAGGCAAGCAAAAAGAAAAAACAGGACCTTTCAAAAATAGAATTTTTAAGCTACAATGAAGGGCTTTGTGTTCAATGTATGCACATAGGTGCTTATGATAATGAACCTGAAACAATTAGTTTAATGCACAAATATATAACAGAAAATGAATATGAGCTAGATATTACTGACAAGAGATTACATCACGAAATTTATTTAAGCGATCCAAGAAGATGTGAAATAAGTAAATTAAAAACAGTTATAAGACATCCAATAAGAAAAAAATAACCTTTATATAGAAAAGAGGATAATATGAACGAATATATCAATTTAACATTAGACAATATTGAAAAAGAACATATCTGTTGTGCAATAGGCGACCCTAAACATCAAGAGGGTGTTGAAAATAAAAAGAAATGGATAAAAAATAAATTAAACGAAGGACATGTATTTAGGAAATTAAATGCTAGAGGAAAAATATTTATTGAATACGAACCAATTGAAACAGCATGGGTGCCAATAAATGGCAAGAATTATGAATATATTTATTGCTTATGGGTAGCTGGTAGCTTTAAAGGAAAAGGCATTGCAAAAGAATTATTAGAATATGCAATAAATGATTCAAAAGAAAAAGGTAAGAGTGGAATTTGCACATTAGTCTCTAAAAAGAAAAAACCATTTTTAGGAGAAAAGAAATTTTTTGAACACTATGGGTTTAAAGTTGTAGATAATATAGGAGAATATGAACTACTGGCATTGCAATTTGATAAAAGCGACACTCCTAAATTTAATGAAACAGCCAAAAATATGAAAATTAGTAATAATGAATTTACAATTTATTATAGTCCAGAATGTCCTTATGTTGAATATGAAGTAAATGAATTAACACAGTATGCAAAGGAAAACAATATTAAAATTAACTTTATAAAAATAGATTCATTAGAAAAGGCGAAAAATGCACCATGTATATTTAATAATTGGGCAAACTTTTATAAAGGTAACTTTATTTCAAATACTATACTAAATGCTAATTCATTTAAAAAGTTAATAGAATAACAAATTTTAAGGAGGTATAAAAATGGAGAAAAAAGTTATAAATGATATAGTAATAGTAAAAAGTGAGAATACCATAATTAAAGACGTAAACTCAGCAATAGATTTTATTGCCACTATAAAATATGAAACTAACTGCAATAAAATAGTATTAAATAAGGAGGCAATAATAGAGGAATTTTTTATATTAAGCAAGGGAATAGCAGGAGAAATATTACAAAAGTTTATAAACTATCAAACAAAAATTGCTATTTATGGAGATTATTCAAAATATACAAGCAAACCACTAAAAGATTTCATATATGAAAGTAATAATGGAAAAGATATATTCTTTGTAAAAAATGAAGAAGAAGCAATAGAGAAGTTAAGTAAATAAAACAATTATATATTTTTTAAATAGAGATAAAAAGTAGACAAATTACAACCTTTTCATATAATATAATAGAGGTGAGAAAGTTGTGTTGTTGTGATAAAAAATGTAATGTATTTTATGCTATTATTAGCATTAGTTTAACTATTATATTACTGATATGGAATTTTACTTTAACAATAGTAGAAGCAAATAATAATCCAGCACATATAAATAGTTTTAACTATGCACCAGAGAAACTGCAAGAGGGAGCATATATTACTTTTGATACCAATAGAGTTGTAGAAAAAAATGATATAATACATCAAGAAGGAGCATCAGATTTTATTATTAACCAGACAGGAAATTATTTAATTCAATTTAATACCACTATATATGAGCCGCCATCAACAGGAAAAGAAACCACATTATCAGTCTATTTAGAGCATAATAATGCAACAGTATATGGAACAACAGTTGGAGAAACAGTTTCGAATGCTTATCAAACAGTTGATTTAAGCTTTTCTGTAATTATTAAAGCAAATAGTGGCGATATCTTAAGGATAAAGAATAATTCAGGTACAATAGTAGAACTATTACAACCTAATATAGATATTATAAGAATAAAATAAAAGCAAAAAAATATAGTAGAAAGAAGCTGCTATATTTTTTCTAACTTAAACATTATAGATAGTTTACTAAAAATTGAAGAATTTAAAAAAATATAGAAAAATATATATTTTTTTAAAATAATCTGATATAATATACTAAAGAAATGAGATTAAAGAGGAGGAAAAATATTTATGAAGAATAAAATAATAATCTCTTTTGTAATTTTTATTTTATTATTATTGAGTATAGTATTTGCTAACTCATATGTGCAAGCGTTGTCAAGAGAGGAAAGACTAATTGAAAAGCAAGTGCAAAATAATAAAGCAGTCGAGGCTGCAAATTATAATTACTCAAATTTAGAAGAGCGCTCAATAAACTGCTATAATTATTGCGAACAAAACGAAGAATGTCCAATATATCGAGATAATGGACATTGCTCAAGGAGAAATAATTACTGCTCTCAAAGAAACTATGGTTGCAGATATTAAAAAGACAGGTGGCGAGTAGGAAAGCAAGGGAGAAAGACGGGGGAAAGCCAAGGAAAAGAGGGAAAGACAGGGGGACGGAGCTTTTGTCTTAAGGTTTAATTCTTTTTAAAACCTTAAGACAAAAGCTCCGTCCCCCTGTCTTTTTTATCTAGTGATTACTGGCTAAAGAGACTCTCACATTTTCAAAAAATTCAAGTATTTTAAACTTAAAACTAAAACTAGTACTATTTTCAGAGATAACATCGAATTCTTCTTCATTCAAGCTACTTTCTAAAACTCCTTTTGCTTCTTCATCAAGTGACCCTGAACTTACATCAACAAAGCATAAAGTAGGGAACATTACACACCACCAATTATGTCCGTTTCGCTTCACCAATTTCTATCCTAAGAGCATCATAAACACCTGCGGGAAGAGCAATATCACCATAAACTTTAGTAGGAAAATCGAATTTTCCAATTTCTAACTTAACATCATAATTGTATCCTTCAGATACAATTGTCTGTCTAGCAACCTCATAGAAATCATCTAAATGCTCGTCCATTAGACGAATAACCTCATCTTTAGAAGAAACGTCAGAGGAAATTTCCTTCATATATTCCAAAATATTATCACGAACTAAAAGCTTCAAGCTCTGATCCTCTTCTGAATCACTATTTGCAAGAATATGAAGTCTAAACACACTATTAGACAAATCCTCAGAAATCGTATTTGCGTATGAAAAAGCACATACAAAAGTATAGCATATAAATAAAACTATAAGCACAAGTAATCGTTTAAATAATTTCATAATTAATTAACTCCAATCTTAAAACAATCTCAAAATCAATATTTACTAAAAGTATTAACAAAAAAAGAAAAAATATACAAAAAAAGAATAAATTTATCAAATAGGAAAAAATAAAGTACATAAAAAAGATATGTCGAAATAAGTTATATGATTTAGGGAAAAACGACTTGACAGACAGAAAAATAAATGGTAAAATTTGGAAAGAACAAAGGTTAAAAGGTGGGTAAACAAATGGAAAAAGAATTTTTAAGAATTTGCAGTTTTTATGTAAGTGATTGGCATTTAACAGCAATGCTTTTACCATATATTGAAGAAGCGGAGGAAAGAGATGAACACCTAAATACAATATTAGAAAAGAACATTTCATATAATATGAAAGAAATATTAACAAGAGTAAAAATGAGTGATAGAAAAAAGGAAAATATATTAAGAATAGGATGGGAAAATAGAGATTTAATAAAATATAGTGATATCAAAAAGTATATGGAAAAAATAACAAGATTTGAAAACAAGATAACAATAATAGTAGAAGGACATAAAAACAGAATAGAATACATAGGAAAAAATATAGAAAAATGGATAAAGAAATCAGAAAAAAAGTTAAAAAAGAAGGAAATTAGAATAATAAATTGCTATGAGGTTACAGAATTTAATAAAGACATTAATGAGATACTAAATCAGCATGATAAAATACTCAATACATCTGGAATACATGAGATTGAAGAAATGTATGAAGGATACGTTAAAAAAAGAGCATAAAATTGCTCTTTTTTTTGACAAATTAGTATAAATAATGTATAATAAGATTAGATAACTATGTAAAGGGGAGGGATATATTATGAAAAAGTATATAAAAATTATATTAATAGTACTTTGCATAAGCCTTATAGCAGCCAGTTTTGTATGCATATCCAATGGGGCAATAGGATTAAATTCAATTTCAAATCCTGATCTTTACAAAGAAAGTCGGAAATGCAGATAATTCAGCTGCTTTGCCAATAGCTAACATAATAGTATGGCTAGTAAGAACAATAGGAGAGTCAGTAGCAGTAGTAATGGTACTGATAATAGGAATAAAATATATATTAGGAAGTGTTGAAGAAAAGGCAGAATATAAACAAACCATGTGGCCATATATACTAGGTGCAGTATTAATATTTGCTGGTGCAGCATTAACAGATATAATATATAAAGCATTTATGCAATAAAATTTAATAAAAACTATTGAAAATAAATAGAAAGTATGTTTAAATAGGAGGTAAAGATTATGAAAAAAACACTAACAAAAATAATTTTCATAGCACTTTTCCTTTTGATAATGTTTAGTATAAGCACAGAAGTACATGCATGGTCACAAATAATAGGAGATGGCAAAGATTTCATACAAACAGGAGAAAGCTCAGACAAAGGAACAGTAGATCAATCAGCAATGCAAGATTTGTCGGGGTATCTATATAATATATTACTTGCAGCAGGAGTAATAGTTGCAGTAATAGTTTCAACAATGCTAGGAATACAATTCATGATAGGAGGGGCAGAAGGACAAGCCAAAGTAAAAGAAATGCTAGTTCCATTTATTGTAGGATGTATAGTAGTATTTGGAGGATTTGGACTCTGGAAAATAGCAGTAACAATAGGAAATGAATTAGAAAATGCAAATCCTTATGAAGCAGACTTTTCAAAGAGACAATGTAACAACTGCCAAAATGAAGTAGAGCCGATTTTTGATATAGACAAAAAACAATATATATGTCCTAGATGTGGAGGTCAAATGTCATAAAGACTTTAAAAATGAAGGGGGTATAAGATGTGAAAAATAAAACACTTAAAAAGGCATTAATAATAATAAGTATCTTCTTATTAGCAACAATAGTAATTATACCCAAAAGCTTTGCAGGAATAAATCCAGGGCAAATAACAGGAAAACAACCAAGTGGAATACAGATAGATGTTCGATTTGTTGATCAAATAGCAAGTCTATTAAGAATACTTGGAGCATTCATAGCAGTAGGAGTGCTAATGATAATTGGTATAAAGTATATGACAGGAAGCTTAGAAGAAAAAGCAGCCTACAAAAAATCAATGTTACCATATTTAATTGGATGTATTCTATTATTTGGAGCTTCAACAATAGGAGCAGACATAATAGAAATATTCAGAGAAAATGACAGCATAGAAGATATGGGAAATATCATACTAGGAATAATACAAACAATAGGAACCTTTGTAGCAGTTGCGACAATAATGATATTAGGAATAAAGTATATGCTAGGAAGTTTAGAAGAAAGAGCAAGCTATAAAAAATCAATGCTACCATGGTTAGTGGGTGCAATAATGTTATTTGCAGCAGTGAACATAACTGTATTTATAGCAGAAGAATTTGGACTAGACGAGAACATAGACTATAGTTCAGGCGCAGAAACAGCAGATAAATACATAAAAGACCACACAGTAGATGAAATAAAAGCAGAAATTAAAAGTGTGAGCGATAAAATAAAAAAATTAGAAGCGCAAGAAAAAGTAAATCCTGAAGAAATAAGCTATTGGCGCACATATATGAATAAACTATATAGTTATATACAATTTACATATGACTAAAATTAAGTTATTAATGTTTTTTCTCAAAAACAATTGAGACAAAATTAAAATATAAAAAATAAATGAAAAATTATAAGGAGGGAAATACTATGAAGAAAACAATGAAAATATTAACTATACTTTTAGTAGTTCTGATGATAATAACAGCATGTGGAACAGTATCTGCTGGACAAGGTGCTAAAGAGCCTGAAAAGAAATCAACTGGGAAAACTCTTGCAGGTGTTAATATTGATCCTAAAAAGGACGCAGGAAGTCAAGTTGAAGGAATTGGTAATAGTATACTAGGTATTATACAAGTTGTTGGTACAATCATAGCAGTAGGCGTACTAATGGTAATTGGTATCAAATACATGATGGGAAGTGCAGAAGAAAAAGCAGAATACAAAAAAACAATGCTACCATACCTAATTGGTGCAATAATTCTATTTGCAGCAGTAAATATCGCGGCAGCAGTAATTAATGTATCAAACACATTGACATCAGATGACGAAGACAAAAAAACTGGTGTAATAATGATAGATGACCAAACAAGAGTAGCGTAATTATCATGAAAAAGAAACACTCTCTACAAAGGGAGTGTTTCTTTTTGTTACAATCATATGACATTTTCATTACAAAACAAAGTTTTTTCGCCAAAACTCTATGAAAAATTACAAAAATCTGCTATAATATAATACAAGTAATAATGGGCATTTTATACGAAAAAGCATACATAAGAGAAAGGAGCAAAACATATATGGCATACCAGATACCTAGAAATGTAAAAGGAGAAGGAAGAATACTATTCATATTCTCAACAAAAGCATTAATAACCTCAGGAATAGGAGGCGCATTTGGCTTAATATTCTGGTGGATATTCGGAATGTTTGATATGGGAACAGTAGGATTAATAATAACAATAATATTTGCAAGCATTGGATTTGGAATAGGAACACTAAAAGTGCCAAACACAACAGCATTTGAAGTGACTAGAAAAACTGGTGGAGAAAATATAGACGATGTAATAATGAGATGGATAAAATTCAAATTCAAGTCAAAGAAAAAAATATATGTATATACTGAAGGAGGTACAAAAGATGTCAGATGATCAAATAACACAATTATTGACATATATCTTAATATTCATGATATTCATACTAATGGTGCTAGGTGTAGTTTTTATATATGTCAGAATAAAAGAAAGAAAAAAAAGAAAAAGTGAAGAAATAAAAACAGATGAAAATACTCGGTGAAGCATCAGAATTAGGGAATATAGCAACAAGAGGATATAATAAACAATCAATTTCTAAATTCATGGAATTTGATAAAATAGAGGACAACATGATTGTACAAAAAAACGGAAATAAATATCTAATGGTGGTTGAATGTCAAGGAGTAAATTATGACTTAATGTCTGCAATGGAGCAAACAGCAGTAGAAGAAGGATTTTTGCAATTCTTAAACTCACTTAGATACTCAATCCAAATATATGTACAAACCAGAACAGTAAACCTAGAAGGTAGTATCACAAATTACAAAAGAAGAATAGACGAAATAGAAGCATTACTTAGAAGAAGAGAAGCAGAATATGAATCAAACAAACAATCAGGTTTATTTGATAGAGAAGAAATGAAGGCACAATTCTATGAGTTAACAAAAATTAGAAACCTATATGAATATGGAAAAGACATTATATACAACACACAACAAATGAGCTTAAATAAAAATGTATTAAACAAGCAATATTATATAATAACATCATATTATCCAGCTGATCTTGGAAACACAAACTTTGATAAAGAAGAAATCAAGAACATAGCTTTTTCAGAGCTATACACTAGATGTCAAGCAATCATAGGCTCACTATACTCAACAGGAGTAGTAGGAAAAATACTAGACTCAAACTCTTTAGTAGAGCTATTATATATGGCATACAATAGAGACGAAGCTGAGGTATTTGGACTAGATAAGGCATTGGCAGCAGGATATGACGAGTTATATTCAACAGCACCAGAAGTATTTGAAAAGAAAATTAGAGCACTAGACCAAGAAATAGAGCAAAAAGCTATAACAAAGGCAGAAGATACAGTAGCAAAAGTAAGAACCTTAAGAGAAAGAAAACTAGAAGAAAGAAAAATGAGAATGGAAGACATTGTAGATGAAATGGCAAAAATGATTATACAAGAAAATGAGGCATACTTAGGTAGAGAAGTTGTACAAGAATCTGTTAAGGAGATAACGAATTCAAGACAAAAGAGAAATGAGCAAGAGGAAAAAGCAAAAGAAAAGGAGGCAAGAAGAAATGTCAAAAAAGAAAAAGAAGTTAAAAAGCCAAGAAGAACAACAAAAACCGCTTAATGGAGATAACATAGATATACTTCAGAAAAAGACAGTAAAAGACTTAATATCTCCATCAGGAATAGATGCATCAAACATAGACCATATGGAAATAATCTCAAATGCAAAAAGATATGCAAGAAGCTTCTTTGTATCAACACTTCCTAGAATGTGCTCCTTCCCAGACATATTTAGAGATATGTACTTGTTTGGAGATATAAACACATCAATATACATAAACCCAATACCAGAAGCAAGAAGCCAAAATGAATTAAACAGAGTAATAAACGAGCTAGAAACAGAAAGAATAGTTGCACAAGATAGAGGAAATATAAATAGGGAAAGCGTATTATCACAAAAAAGGGTAGAAGCAGAACAACTAAGAGATGAGATAGCAGCACGGATATAACAAATTATTTGAGGCAACAGTAGTATCAACATTATTTGCATATAGTTTAGACGAGCTAGATAAATTTACAAAACTATTATCAACAGAAATGTCAAAGACATTAGTAGGAATAAAATCAGCATGGGCAATGCAAGAAGAAGCTTTTCAATCAAACCTTCCACTAATGCAAAATAAAATAAGCAAATCACACACTTTTGATAGACGATCAATGGGAACAGTATTTCCATTCACAACTTCAGAAGTAGGACACCCAAGCGGAATACCACTTGGATTTAACAAACAAACAGGAGTGCCAATATTATTTGATAACTTCCACTCATCACTTACAAACTATAACATGGTTATATTTGCTAAATCTGGTGCTGGAAAATCAGTAACAATGAAAACTCTAATTTCAAGGTCTTCAGTGCTTATGGGAATAGAAAGCTTGGCATTAGATGCAGAAGGTGAGTATTCAATAGTTGCAGAAAGTTTAGGAGGAATAAATGTAGTTTTAAGTCCAAACTCAAAAACAGTAATAAACATATTTGATATAGAGCTTGAAACAGTTAAAGATGAAATTACAGGAAAAGATAGAATAGTGCTAAATGTAGAAAACAAAGTAGAGGACGTAACACAAGCATTAGTTACAATGGCACGCGGAAGTACAAGAAGTACAGATGTAACAGAGCTTACAAAACAAATTATTGCAGAAACTGTTGCAGAAGAATACGCTGCAAAAGGGATAACAAATGATCCATCAAGCCTTTATGAAACAAGCATGGACAAAAGAAATATACTTGCAAAAGACAAAAAAGAAATGCCTACAATTGGAAGCTGGTATAAAAGACTAGAAAAAAAGGCAAAAGAAAACAAAATAGCAGATTATCAATTCCAATATAGCTATCTTTTAAAAGTAATGAAACAATACATAAGAGAATATGACGGACAAATGGCATATTTCGACGGGCAGTCTACCTTCGAGTTATTGGATGGTGCACCATTTATAAACCTAGATATATCGCAGCTAGAAGAAAGATTTGCAAGACCACTTGCACAACAAATACTTCTTTCATGGATATGGGAAAAATATGTTAAGAAAAATAGTGAAGATAGAACAAAAGCAGGACGTAAGAGAGTTTTAGTAGACGAAGCATGGATGTTACTTCCATACCCAGAAGCCGTAGACTTCTTGAACACAATGGCAAGACGTGCAAGAAAGAGAAATGTATCACTTGCGATAATTTCTCAAAGATTCCAAGACTTTTATGAAAAGCCAGAGGCACAAGCTGTTCTTACATCTTCAGACACAAAGCTATTTTTAGCGCAAGACAAATCAGAGATACAATACTTAAAAGAAGTATTCAAGCTTTCAGATGGTGAAGCAGATTTCTTGATAACATGTACAAAGGGAGAAGGATTATTAAAAGTAGGTGCAGATACTGCTATCTTGCAAATAACTCCAACAGCAAAAGAATTCGAGTTTGTTGAAACAAACTTAAATAAACTAGTAAAAAGAAGAAACAATTAGAGTAAAAAAAGCTTCATAATCTAGCTAAAAGTTAGGTTATAGAAAGGATACGGAAAAAAGGAAATGAAATTTTTTACGAAAAAGAGTTTTACAAATAAGTTCATAATATCAATAATCTGCATAACCTTACTAAACTTTTGCATTACGCCATTTGTATGTACAGTAAAAGCGGAGGATGGAGACATATTCGGTGGAAAATTGATGGCAATGGTAAGAGACTTTGTAAGGGATTTAGCCGATGTTGCAGCTTCACTCGTACAATTTGGAGTGACAGGTGAATGGATATATGCAGTAGATGTAAAGGGTACGGGAATTCCAGATGATCAAAGCAAATATTGGATAAAATCAGAAAAATTTAGATATCCGAAGCTTCAAATAAGTCCAGAGGTTATATTCGCAAATCAAATTGAAATGTTAGATGTTAATTTTATTAAACCGCCAAGTGAAAATCCAAGTGAAGATTACCTTTTGCCACTACGAAATCAAGGACCACTTAGAGAGCTTAGAAGTATAGTTTCAGGCTGGTATGTAACACTTAGAACAATTGCAGTTGTCGGATTACTTTCAGTACTTATATATGTTGGTATTAGAATAATAATATCAAGTACTTCAGCTGATAAAGCTAAGTATAAGCAAAGATTGGTAGACTGGTTAATAGCATTTTGTTTACTATTTTTCATGCACTATATTATGGCAGCTGCTGTAACTGTTGTAGACAAGGTAAATGATATGCTGGCAGATGTTGTAAATATAAATGAAGGAATTCCACTACAAGAAGAGTATGTGGTGTAAAATACGATTGTGATGATGGCTCAGGAAATCTAGATACAGGAGAGTATCTAGAAAACCGAGATGTACTTAGAGAAAAGGCTGTAAAATATATGACAGAAATAATTGGGAGAACAGAGCCAACTAATATAGAAGCTGAGTGGAATCTTAATAGAACCGGAGCAACAACAGACTTTTGGAGTAGAGAAATTACTTTTGGTGACACAACATATACAATGAGAGAATATACAGAAAATCAAGAAGGTGCTGGAAAAACTAAATATAGATATACATATAAAGTTAAAGGACTATTTAATGAGGAAACAAATATGGATTTTTCTCAAATATCTGGCAACTATACTCCACCATCAGGAGGAACGACAGCTTCAGGAGTTAAAACAACTATTGATAATCGGTATAGGAAGGCATCTTATAAGATATATAGATGGGGATAAAGTCTTATACTTTACAAATTATGCAAGACTATATTTAAATGTAAAAAACGAGGATAAATATTTAGCAGAATCTACTGCTTACCTAATAATTTATATAGCATTAGTAACTTTCACAGCAGTATACACAATAAGATATATAAAAAGGTTTATATATATAGCATTTTTAACACTTATGGCACCACTTGTTGCATTAACATATCCACTTGATAAGATAAAAGACCGGAAAAGCACAGGCATGGAACATGTGGTTTAAAGAATATATGTTTAACTTGATAATACAACCATTCCATTTGATACTATATGCAGTATTAGTAGGAGCAGCATTATCACTTGCATCAGAAAGCTTAATATATGCAGTTGTTGCGATTTACTTCGTAATGCCAGCAGAGAAGTTATTGCGTAAGTTCTTCGGATTTGATAATGCAGGCACATTAAGCGCAGCAGGAAGCTTCGCAGGAGGAGCATTATTCTCTGCAATGATTAATAAAATGAATAGACCAAAATCACAAGACA
>CARDEQ010000017.1:10874-13821 GCA_948958005.1 uncultured Clostridia bacterium | reverse complement strand
GTAAGTTTACAACCATATTTTTCAGTACATCCATTACAAACAAAAGGAGCTCTTTTTAATCTAAGACAAATACCATCTTCAAAATCAGAACATACTTTGTAACAATGAATGCAATGCCTACATTCTTTGTTACAAGTGTTATTACAAATATTTTTTCTGTGACAATTGTATTTTCTAGCACAATGATTAAATCCAACATGAATTGCTTGACCTTCTTTTCTTATCCTATGTTTTTTTACTTCTTTAGAAATTGTAGTAGGGTCTTTTCCTAAAGTTTTTGCGATGTCTCTAAATGTAGTGTTTTTAGATAGTTCCTGTTCAATAAAGTTTCTTTCATCCAAAGTTAAATGTTTATTTTCACTCATATGATACCTCCGAAACTCTCCAAACACAGTATCTCACTTATATTTTATCATATTTTTGTACAAAACTAAACTCAACTCCAATTAAAAATGGATTTTAATATTAAAATTAAGGTATTTGTATTTTTCTTGACTTCCTATTGAATTTACATAATTAAAGTGATATAATATGTACATTTAAATTTATATTTATAGGAGTTATGAGATTAATGCTTAAGGTTCTTGTATCCAATGCAAATATTGAACAAAATTCTAAACTTTGCAGGTTTCTTGCTAATGATAAAGAAATTAAGCTTACTAGTACAAATGACTCGCAGGTTGCTTTATGTAAGTATTTCGAAACTGAGCCTGACATTTTTATTTTAGATTCTTTTTCTAACAATATGTCATATATAGAAGTGCTTGATAGAATTTCTGTTTCTCCTTCTGAAAAGCAGAAATGTAATACTCTGATTACTTTAGATAACCCAGAGGATAAATTGTTTCTTTTAAATACGGCTAAAGTTTATAAAATATTTCACAAGCCTCTTGATTTAGATTATTTGTATAGTACTATTAATTTAATGAGGTCTGAGAAAACTGTTTCAGAGCTAAGTATTGAGGAAATTTATAGTTTATTATTGCATCTTAATTTTAGTTTAACTGCTAAAGGTACTCATTATTTCGTCTCTGCAATTTTACAGTGTTATTATTATCCCGATGCTTTTTCTTCCTTAGATAACATTTTTAGAATTGTGGGAGTTCAGCATAATGTTGAGGAAACTACTGTAAGGAATGCTATGCGTAGTGCTTTAAAAAGATTTAATACGCATCGGTCTTACTCATTTGCAAAATCCTTTGCTTAAAATTTTAGATACTCAAAAGAATGTTACTCCAAAGTTTTTCTTGGAGATTGTGAATACATATTTTCGTATTAAGAAGAAAAATAAGAGATAGTTTTTATTTTTATCTCTTATTTTTTCTTCTTAATTCCTTCTATTTTCAATTTGTTCTTCTAATATATCCATAGTTCTTTCTCCATATGGTGTCCTTACGAATGCATTTAGTTTTTCTCCTACGTTCCTTAGTGTTTCTTCTAATTTTTTCTCTGGTATTTCCTCTTCTCCTATAATTAGATTAAAGCTTGGCATTTTTTCTTTAAGTACTCCCTCTGTTTTTTGTATTATATCCAGTCCATCTAGTTCTTCAAAATCATACTTTGTAAATACAATATCTGGTTTTAAATTTATTATTTTTTCGTATGTATCTTCTCCATTTTCTGATACTCCTATAATCTCGGTGGCTTGTAATCTTTCTATTGAATTTACTACTTCTTTCTTTATTTCTTTATCATTATGTGCAACTAATATTTTTATTTTTTCCATTCTTTACTCCTCCTTGTTAAATTATAAATTTTAATGCATTATTATATATTACTTTCTTTTATATATACATTTACTACTATTATTTTCTAAATAGTTATTCCTTTCTATTTTACTAATCAATCTTTCTAATATTATTCTATTATAATTCCTATTACAATAATTGTCTGTTTCCAAAATTTTAATTTGACTTAATTAATTTTTAATGTGCATATTTTTTAACTTCATGTACTATAAAAAAGCTATCTATGTTAGATTGATTTTTATAACATAGATAGCTTTTTATAATATTTATTTTTTTAGATATTGTTTTATAAATTTTTTGTCTGTTTTTGTTAGTTGTTCCTTCAGATAAATTAGATTTACTGTTACTTTTGGGAGTTCAATTGGCATTTTTACTTCATATACCTCCTTGCTAGATAATTCTTTTGTTACTGCTTCCTTCATTACATATCCAATTCCTAAATTTCTTTTTACTGCTTCTACTCTCAGCTCTGTTACATCACATTCTATATTTGCTTCTATTTTTATTTTGTGTTTACTTAAAGTTTTAAATAATTCTGTTGTTGTCATTGCACTATTAAAATTTAAGATATATTTTAGCTTCTCAAGTTCTCTTAATTTATGTATTTCTAGTGGTTCTTTTGATATAAAAATATTATTTATTATCTTTAACTCCTCTATCTCTACATTATTATTTTCTGGAGGCATTGTATCTATTATAAAGTCTATTTTATGCTCTTCTAACAATTCCATCATTTCTTTTGAATTTACTGCACTTATTAGCTTTATTCTTAAATTTGGATAATCCTTTTTTGCACTTTCAATATAATTCATTAGATAGTATGTTGCCAGATGTGATTGACAGCCTACTACTATTTCCCCTGTGGCTAAATCATTTTTTTGCATTATCATTTTTTCTGCCAAATCAAATGATGCAAGTCCTTGGTTTACAAATTCAAATAGTTCATTGCCTGCCTCTGTTAATCTTACACCATCTTTCTGTCGATAAAATAGCTGCGTATCTAATGCTTTTTCAAGCTTTGTTATGCTTGTACTTATTGCAGGTACTGATATATACAACTTTTCACTCGCTTTTGAATAACTCTTTGATTGAGCCACTTCTTTAAATATCTTGTATGAATTCAAATTAATCTGTGACATAGGCTTTTCCTTTCATGCCTGTCATTATATCACATTATGTCAATTTTGTAAACTAAAAAG
>CARDEQ010000017.1:0-10864 GCA_948958005.1 uncultured Clostridia bacterium | reverse complement strand
AAAAAGCAATTTTTTATAACACTTATTCTATTTTCATTTTCTTATAAACGTTTCTGTTATACTCTTTTTAATTTTTGTTTTTCAATAGTTTCTTACATTTATTGACTAATTTATAAAAGGCGTGGTACAATATGTTATATGAATTTTTAGAAGGGTCAGGTGAGTAAAGTTATGCTGAAGATTTATAATACAGATATTCAAACTGGTAAAACAAGTGAAATTAACGAATTTAAGAAGGGCTCTTGGATTAATCTGGTTAATCCGTCCAAGGATGAAATCTCCAAAGTTTGTTCTAGTATAAATATTCAGGAGGACTTTATTCATTATTCTTTGGATTTTGAGGAAAAAGCAAGGATTGATCAAGAGGAGGAGGATAACACTACTCTTTTTGTAATAGATGTTCCTATTATTGAGAAAAATAATGACGCTATACTTTATACTACTATGCCTCTTGGAATGATTGTTGTAAGAGATGACTTTTTTATAACTGTTTCATTAAGGAAAAATAAGGTTATTGAAGATTTTGAAAAGAAAATGCACAGAGCTTTTGCAACTTATAAGAAAAGTAGGTTTATTCTTCAAATTATGTTTTCTAATTCTTCTTTGTTTTTGAACTATTTGAAGCAAATTAATAAAGATACTGAAATTACTGAAGCTGAGCTCAAGGATTCCATGAGGAATAAAGAGCTTTTAAAAATGCTTAACTTAGAAAAGAGTTTAGTTTATTTTTCAACCTCTCTAAAGTCTAATGAAGTTGTAATGGAAAAGACTATGAAGGGCAAGATTATTAAACTTTATGAGGAGGATGAAGATTTATTAGAGGATGCCATTATTGAAAATAAACAGGCTATTGAGATGGCTAAGATTTATAGTGATATTTTAAGTGGAACAATGGATGCTTATGCTTCCTTGATTTCCAACAACTTAAATGTAGTTATGAAATTTTTAACTTCTATTACTCTTGTCATTGCTGTTCCTACTATGATTTCAAGCTTTTTTGGAATGAATTTAGCTTTACCGTTTGCTAATAATAGTTTTGGTTTTTTTATAATAATACTGATTTCTATAATGCTTTCTTTAGTTGTGGCACTATGGCTAAAGAGAAGAGATATGTTTTAACTTTTTTTGTAAATCGTTAATATCCCCACACATTTAATATGTATAGGGATATTTTTATATTTTAAAATTCACAATTCTTTGGTGTTCTTGGGAATGGAAGTACATCTCTAATATTTTGCATTCCTGTTAGGTACATCATCATTCTTTCAAATCCAAGTCCAAAGCCACTATGAGCACATGCCCCATATCTTCTTAAGTCTAAGTACCACCAGTAGTCCTCTTTGCTTAGGTTCAATTCTTTTATACGTTTTGATAGTTTTTCAAAGTCATCCTCTCTTTGGCTACCTCCTAATATCTCTCCTATTCCTGGTGCTAAAAGGTCACATGCCGCAACAGTTTCATTATCTGAATTTAATTTCATATAAAATGCCTTTATTTCCTTTGGATAATCTGTTACAAATACTGGCTTTCCAAATAATTTTTCACTTAAATATCTTTCATGCTCGGTTTGAAGATCTGTTCCAAAATGAACCGGAAATTCAAATTGGTCATTTACTTTTTCAAGTTCTTTTACTGCTTCTTTATATGTTATTCTTCCAAAACTTGACCCAACTACATTATCTAATCTCTCAAATAGCTCTGTGTCTATAAATTGATTGAAAAATTCCATTTCTTCTTTAGCATTTTCTCTAACATATGTGATAATGTATTTTATCATATCCTCTGCTAAATCCATGTCATCCTTTAAATCTGCAAAACATATTTCTGGTTCTATCATCCAAAATTCTGCTGCATGCTTTACAGTATTTGAGTTTTCTGCTCTGAATGTAGGTCCAAAAGTATATACATTTCTAAATGCATGTGCAAAGGTCTCTACGTCTAATTGTCCACTTACTGTAAGGTGTGAAGATTTTCCAAAAAAGTCTTGTGAAAAATCTACCTTCCCATCAACTCCTTTATTTGGGTTATCCATATCCATTGATGTTACTCTAAACATTTCTCCTGCGCCTTCACAGTCACTTCCTGTTATTATTGGTGTATGTACATACACAAAGCCTCTTTCTTGGAAAAATTTATGGATTGCAAATGAAAGTATACTACGTACTCTAAATACAGCATTGAAGGTGTTTGTTCTTGGACGTAAATGGCTGATTGTTCTCAGGTATTCAAATGTATGTCTCTTTTTTTGTAATGGATAGTCTAGGTCTGCTTGGTTTATGATTTCTATCTGACTTGCTTTTATTTCAAATTCCTGTTTTGCATTTTCTGTTTTTACAACTTTCCCTAAAATTATTATTGAAGAGCTTATAGATAATTTTTTGACTTCTTCAAAATTTGATAAGCTATCTTCGAATACTATTTGAACATTTTTGAAAAAGCTTCCATCATTTACTTCTATGAAGCCAAAGTTTTTTGAATCTCTTATAGTTTTTACCCAACCTGAAATTTCAACCTCTTTTTCTTCATATTCATGAGTATTTCTAAATAACTCCTTAATTAAAATGCTTTTTTCACTCATAACTTTTGCCTCCCCATTTTTATAAAAAAAAAGAGGAAGAAGCCTCTACGCATCTTCTTCGTTTGCTAGTAGGCTTCTCCTTCTTAATATTGGTGCGCCACCGCGGGGTCGAACCGCGGACCTTGTGATTAAGAGTCACCTGCTCTACCAACTGAGCTAGTAGCGCATGTCTAGGTATTATTATAATACCTATTTACTCTTTTTGTCAAGCTTTTATTTATAATTCTCACATTTTATCATCTGCTTAAGTTTTACTTTTATATGACTATAACTTAAATAAAACTATTTGCTTATAGCTACTATTCTTTTTCTAGTAGTTTTTTATTTCTAATGTATACTATATATGTTACAAGCATTGCAATGGCTGCTGTGATACCTTGGGTTATTCCCATTGATGTTTGTAAGGTTTGGATTAATTTTTCGGGGAATACTCCAAAAGTTTTAAGTATGCTAAAGCCTAAGAAGATTATTCCGAACCTTTGCTATGCTTGAAATTGCTCCTGCAGCCCAATAATTCTTTTTTCTTTTTAGTAATAATTCTTTATATAAATACACAAGTGTAAAGTTTCCAATCCATATTGCTGGTATCATATAGCACATATATACTGAGGCTGTTTTAAATACATATCCACCAAGAATTGCCGAAATACTTGGAAGCGTTACTATCCCTACAATTTTTTTCCAGCCCTTTACATTGATTGCAGATATAATTAATGCAGTATTTACAATTGCTCCCACAATAATTTGTGAATTTGTTGCTATGATGCTATTTACTCCAAATGCACTTGTAAGGAATTTTGCTAGAAATGTTGGTACAAGTAGTGCTGTTATTCCTATTAAAATTAGTTGTATGCTTTCTATTCCCTTTGAATAATCTCTCATGCTCCTTGATAATACATTTTCCTTTTCCACTACATTTCCTCCTTTATTTCACTTTACTTTTACTTCCTGTTTTTATAATTTTCACCATCGGATTATAACTATCTTCTGATAATACTGTTTTTGATATTATTGCGCCGTTTTTCTTGATGGTCTTATATGCTATACTTTTAGCCCCATTAGCTCCCCACGTTTCAACATATTCCTGCCCTTCTTCAAGTGTGCTATCATATACATACTTTGTCTCACATAATATTGTTTCTGTCTTTTCACTTGATAATTCTACCTCTACATCATCAGCCTCTGCTATTCCTCTAATTTCCATCTCCAATATTCCGTTTGTTGCTTTTGCATTAACTTTTATTGCATATTTTCTTGGATTTGCAAATTTAAAATCTCTAGTACCATAAGATATTGTTGCATCTCTTCCTGGATTTACATATCCCACCACTGATGAATGATTATATCTTTCTACTATTTCTAGATTTGCAAATAATACTGTATTATATAATGTACTTGATACCTGACAAACACCACCTCCATAGTCTTGTACAAGCTTTCCTCCTGAATATGCTCCTGCTGGCATGTATCCTTTTTCCTTAGTTGTTGGTCCCACAACTGTATTAAATGAAAACTTCTCTCCTGGCATAATTACTTTTCCATTTATCGCTTCTGCTGCAAGCTCTATATTTCTTCCTCTATTCTTATCACTTGCATCATATCTTGTTGAAAATCCTCCAAGTACATTTGGAAATGCATTCTCTCCTAGCATATCTATTGTGACTTGTGGCATTGTTACTTGAAGTGGAATTTTATATTCTTCTTTATTTTCTTTTATAATTTGTTTTGCATCTTCAATGCTTATTCCAAATTCTACTCCATTTGAGTGTATCTCTAGCCTTCCAGATGTTTTATCATAAGATGCATTTTTTGCTTCTTTATAAACTTCCTTTTCTATTTTTTCTATATCAATTTCCTCTGGTGCTTCTATTTTAGTTGGTATTTCTATATCCTTTATCTCTTTTCCCTCTATTTTGTCGTATATTGCTTGCTTTATTGAGTTTTTTAGTGCCTCCTTGTCTAGTACAATTCCTTTTTTTCCTTTGACTATTACAAGCTCTTCTCCTTCTATATAATAGCTATTATCAATGAATTTTCCTTCCCATTCTGCATCTAATGTATTAAACATACTTTGCATTATTTCTTCATTAAAGCTTAAATCTAACTCTAAATTTTCACCATTTATAAGCACAGAAATCACCTTAAAATTGTTTGCAATTATATTTTCTTTCCTTCCAATTAAGCATGCTTCTGATACTTTATCTATTACATTAGTCTTTAACTCCATATCCTTTAATGTAAATGTTTTTTTGCTTTGCTCATGTTTTAAAACTATCTCATCCTTTATTATACTTTCTATTATTTTCTCAAGCTTTTCTTCTGCTTCTGTATCTGACATTCCTGAGACTTTTAAGTTATTAATTCTTACATTTGGTATTATTTTTGAACTCATTGCTGTTATTAGTGCAAATATTGTTGAAGATATTCCCAATATTAGTAAAATGATAAATATTGTTATTATTGGCATCATTTTTCTATTTTTTCTTTTTCTCATGTTTTTCTCCATTTCTCTTTAATTAATGTACATTTAAATGTTATCATATTATGCTCTTTTTTACAATGTTATTATTTATAAATGAATTATATACTTATATTTTCTTTATATAATTTAGCTATTATATTAAATTATATCAGTAATATTTGCTTTTTTCAATTGAAATTTTTCATTTGGTTAATATTACATGCACCTTAATTAAATATTTTAAAATTTTTATATTTACTGCTAGACAAACGCTAGTTTTTTTTGTATAATAATATCAAATTATATGGAAAGAGGTAATTTTATGATAGGCAATATGCTTGCAAAAGCAAGACAAGATAAAGGAATATCTAAAACTGAGCTTGCTAAAGTAACAGACATCAATATAGGACATTTGACACATATTGAAAAGGGTGAAAGAAATCCTAGTCATAAGGCATTAAAAGTGATTTGTAAGGCTTTAAATATTCCTTACCAGCCTTTGATGTTTACTTATGATAAAGAGATAAATGATGAGCAAGAAGCTTATAATGCTGTTAATCACATTTCTTATAATAAAATTTTAGCTGTTGATAAAATTGATAATTTTGTTGATTGTCCATCTAAAATTCCAAGTGCTGCTATTGCTGTTAAAGTTCCTGATAATTCTATGGAGCCTACTTTTGAGAAAAACAGTTATGTTTTTGTCGAATTGAATACCCCTTTGTCTTCAAAAGATTATGGTATTTTTCAACTAAATGATGATATTTTAATTAGGAAATTCATTACCAAAAAAGGAGTTATCACTTTGAAGGCAGATAATAAAAGTGTTGATGAAATTAAGGTGTCTGAAGATGATAATTTCTATATAATTGGAAAAATTTATAAAAATAAATAGTTTTTTGTAAAAAAAGCTTGAATAATATTTTAATTAATATTATAATAATTACATCAAAAGATAAAATAAATAGGAGATATGTATGGAATTAACTAAAAATATATTTTTTAACACAGATAAACTTGTTGCTAATACTCAAGTAAAAATATCTTATAGCGGAAAATTATTCCAAGAAGGTGCTGAGGAAGTATTTATCCATTATGGATTTGGCATTAACTGGGATAATGTTAATAATTTGAAGATGGAAAAAACTGAGCTTGGTTTTCAGGCAGAGGTTACTTTAGATGCTTCTGATTCATTTAATTTCTGTTTTAACAATGGAAAAGAAGCTTGGGATAATAATGAAGGTCAAAATTATTCTTTTGCAATTGAGGAATTACCTATGTCTTTAATTCTACAAGAAGAAAATGATTTAGATCAATCAAGACCTAGACTTAGAAAATTTTATCTTTGGAGTAAAAAAGTTAGAATTGCAGTTTATAAGATAATTACATATCTACCTAAGCTTATTTCTGGTAATTATAAAAGAAAAGTAAATAATGAAGAAAAATAAAAACACTCAAGAGATTTTATCTTGAGTATTTTTATTTTTTATGTTTTAATATTAAAGACCAACGTATTTAAAGCTTGCCCACCTTAATTTATCCAGCCACCATCTACACTTAGAACTTGTCCTGTAATATATTCATTTTCTATCAATAAACTTACAGTATTTGCTACATCTTCTGGTGTCCCTATTCTTTTTAGAGGAATTTCTTTTTCTATTTCCCCTATTTCTTCTTTTGATAAATTATTGTTCATATCTGTGTCTATGAGGCCTGGAGATATCGCATTTACTCTTATATTTGATGTTCCGTACTTCTTTTGCTAAAGCTTTTGTTAGCCCTATTATTCCTGCTTTACTTGCTGAATAATGTACTTCACATGCTCCCCCTGTTTGCCCCCAAACTGAAGATATATTTATAATACATCCATTTTGATTATGTATCATATTTTTAATTGTTTCTTGTGTAACATAGAAAACTGATTTTAAGTTTATATCTATCATATTATTTATGTCTTCATCTGTTAATTCTGTAAAAAGTTTTTCCTGCGATATTCCGAGCATTATTTATAAGTATGTCTATTTTTTTATATTTATCTAATACAAATTTTATCATACTTATTACTTCTTCTCTTTTGCTTACATCTGCTTTAAATATATCAATGTATATTCCTTGTCCCTTTAGTTCTTTTTGTAATACTTTTACTTTATCTTCTGATTTGTTGTAATTTGCAATAACTTTAATCCCGTCTTTTGCAAGTCGTTCTGCACATGCTCTGCCAATTCCTCTTGATGCTCCTGTAACTATCGCTACCTTTTCCATATCTGCCTCCATCTGAATTTTTATTTATATGTTATATAAAAGTAAAAGCCGAGAATTAAGCTGTCACAGCAAAACTCTCGACCTTTTGTTGGAGCCAATTACCCGATTCGAACGGGTGACCTACGCATTACAAGTGCGTTGCTCTACCAACTGAGCTAAATTGGCATTTATTTTTTGGTGACCCGTACGGGAATCGAACCCATGTCTCCGCCGTGAAAGGGCGGTGTCTTAACCGCTTGACCAACGGGCCATTGGTGAGCTATCCGCGACTCGAACGCGGGACAACTTGATTAAAAGTCAAGTGCTCTACCACCTGAGCTAATAGCCCATATCACCAATATATATAAGAAGTTGCTTCATTTTCGCAACCGCTTATATATATTACTACAAAAATGGTAAAATGTCAACCATTTTTTTAAATTTTGTCATATTTTTTGCAATTTTTTTACTTGTTTAGCTTTTCTATCATTTCATTTACATCTATTCCATGCACTTCACATGCTTCTTCAATAGTTTCTGCTTGTGATGCAGGGCATCCTAAACAATGCATTCCAGCTTCTGATAAAAGCTCTGCTTTCTCTGGTGCTTTTTCTAATAGTTCGCCTATTGTCATATCTTTTTTTATTTCCATATTTCCTCCTACCTTTCCTGCTTTCATAAATATAATTATTCATATACAAAAAAATTTTATCACAAATTTTCAAAAATGTATAGACAAAATTAAAAATTTGTTGTATTATATTGACAATCTGTTTTACCTTTCCAGTTTGAAAGGTGGTGATATTATAAATTTTTTAGTGAATTTATTTTTTATATCTCTTATTATTAATACTTTCATTGTTTTTTATTCTCTATATACAATAACTGATATAATCTTTTTTAAAAACTCACACAAAACAAAATTTAATATTCCAAACTAAATCTTAGGAGGTTTTACTTATGTTTGCAGACACCTTTATTAGAAGGATACTCTTTAACTTTGCATTTATATTTGTATTTTTATCAATTTATATATTTCTGTTTCATCCTGTTTACCTATCAGAACACATCATGATTAACTTTGCTATTAACCCCTTTGATATATGCGAGACATATCCTGATGTTTGGGAGAAATTAAAATTTTACTTTATTCCTATTTCTAGTATTTCTAGCTTAATTATTATTAATACCATTTATTCCTCTATTTTTACAAAGAAAATTAAAAAATCTCTTGCAAAATCTAGTAAAATCAATGGTCCTTCACTTATAATTTCGAATAATAATTTAGGGAATCCAATTATTTTGCCTGAAGCTAGTCTTTATCAAAACATACTCGTTACTGGCACAATTGGTTCTGGAAAAACGAGTTCTGCTATGTACCCATTTACTAGACAATTAATCAAATACAAGTATCAAGAACATAATTCTAAACTCGGAATGCTAATCTTAGATGTAAAAGGAAATTATTATTCTCAAGTGAAAAAATATGCTTCTTATTACAGAAGGTCTCAAGATGTTATTGTAATTGAACTTCGGCGGATATATAAAATATAACCCTCTTGATAAACCTAATTTAAAACCAGCCATACTTGCCAACCGTCTAAAGACCATTTTAAAACTTTTCTCTAAGAATAATACTGAAGATTATTGGTTAGACAAAGCAGAGCAGTCGTTGACCGAATGTATTAAATTTTGCAGGCTATACAATAATGGTTATGTTACGTTCTCTGAACTTCATAAATTAATTACCAGTCCTGATTATTATACCAGTAAAATTGAACTCATGCGCTCCTGCTTTTTAAAAGGAAAATTATCTAAATTTGAAGTACATGATTTACTTTCTTCTATTGAATTCTTTGAAAAAGAATTTAATTCTCTGGATACAAGGACTGCAAGTATATTAAAGTCAGAAATCACTAGGATTACAGGCTGCTTCATTTCAGATTATGATATTTTAAATACATTTTCTCCTATGCGTGAAGCTTTAAACTTCTTTGGTTTTGAGGAAATGATAGACAGTGGAAAAATTGTAGTTTTAAATATGAATATCTCAGAATACAGAAATCTGTCTAAAATTATTGCTACTTATTTAAAATTAGATTTTCAAACTGAGGTTATGTCTAGACTCGCTAAACCATGTACAAATATGCGTAGTGTCTGTTTTATTAGCGACGAATATCATGAATATGTTACAGATACTGATGCAGACTTCTTTGCTCAATCTAGGGAGGCAAAATGCATTAATATTGTTGCAACTCAAAGTTATACTTCACTTCTTAATGCTATAAATAATCAATATACTGTTAAGGTAATTATTCAAAATTTAATCAATAAATTTTGGTTTAGAACAGATGATATCTTCACTATTGAAGATGCCCAAAAGCAGCTTGGTAAAGAAGAAAAGAAAAAGTATTCAAAAAGTATATCCGAAAGTTCAAGGGATCCAAATATTGCTTCTCTTTCTAGCATTTTTAGCTATGACAAGCCTAACTTTTCTGAAAGTTTAAATCAATACACTCAATCAGATTTTATTTTCGACACAAATTTTTTTACCCAAAAATTAGATACGTTTTCATGTTTGGCGTTTTTATCTAATGGAAAATCAATATTTCCACCAAAAAAAATCGATTTAATTCCGTATTTTATAATCGACAAAGACATGTAATTTCAAGGTTTTTAAGGAGTTGTTTCATATGAAAAAAATTTTTTATCATTCTTTATTTATATTATTTATTGCTTCAAGCATAATAATTGCTTTTGGCTTTCCAAGCTTTGCAGGTTATCCAAAGCTTATTAATAAGCTTATCTCTGCTTTTGAAAACATAAAAAGCTATATAATTGCAATCGCTACTCCGATTGCTGCAGTTGCTATTGGCTCTGGTTTTTTAATGCAAAAATTTAGTCTTGGAGATGAAGAACGTATTAGAACTGGAAAAAAGCTTATAAGAACTTCTATTATTTCTTATACCTTTATTCTTGTTTTAGATTTGCTTATCAGCTTAATTGAAACATTAATTAAATAATCATACAGGAGGTATCTATTTTGAATTTTACATCAAATTCTATCTTATCTACTATAAATGAACTTTTTGGCTCAATGTTCTCATCTATTGATGGCTCTATATATTCTGCTTTAGATGAAATTGCTTTTGTTGATACTAACATACTAAATTCTACTTATTTAGAAAAAATATTTGGAACATCTTCTAATTCTGGAATTTTAATGATTGCAAACGCTCTTTTAATTGCATTTATCTTATACTTTTCAGTTAGGCATTTACTTTCTAGCTTTGCCATTATAGAAGCTCAAAATCCTTCTAAATTTATATTAAAATTAATATTAGTAGGTATTTTTATGAACGCTAGTTTTTTCCTTTGCATGCAAATTATAAATTTAAACTCTATTTTGTCAACTGCTATACGTGATGTTCGGAGAAAAATTTCTACATACAGAAATATGTTTTTCTAGACTAGTCAATATTTCTGATTCCATAATCAAAATTGAAGGAAATGCTGCTTCATTAATTTCATCTGAGTACAAATCTAGATTAAAGTTATCAAAGTTTTCTTTATCAAGGTTTCCG
>CARDEQ010000016.1:0-14075 GCA_948958005.1 uncultured Clostridia bacterium | reverse complement strand
AGAGGCACCTTCAAGGCAGAAATGGGAGCTTCAGCTATAAAAAAACTACTAGAAGAAATAGACTTAGATAAATTATCAGAAAAGATAAGAAAAGAAATAGACAAATCAAGTGAGCAAAAAAGAATAAAATTAGCAAAGAGATTAGACACAATAGAATCATTTAGGCTATCAGGAAATAGACCTGAATGGACAATAATGAATGTTATTCCTGTAACACCACCAGATCTAAGACCAATGGTACAATTAGATGGTGGAAGATTTGCAACATCAGATTTAAACGACTTATATAGAAGAGTAATAAATAGAAATAACAGATTAAGGAGACTACTAGAGCTTGGGGCACCAGAAATAATTGTAAGAAACGAAAAAAGAATGCTACAAGAGTCAGTAGATGCATTAATAGATAATGGAAGACGTGGAAGACCAGTAACAGGAGCAGGAAATAGAGCATTAAAATCACTTTCAGACCTATTAAAAGGAAAACAAGGTAGATTTAGACAAAACTTATTAGGAAAGAGAGTTGACTACTCAGGACGTTCAGTTATCGTAGTTGGTCCAGAATTAAAAATGTATCAATGCGGACTTCCAAAGGAAATGGCAGTAGAACTATTCAAACCATTTGTTATGAAAGAGCTTGTAAAAAGAGGCTTAGCACACAATATCAAAAATGCAAAAAGAATGGTAGAAAAACTAAGACCAGAAGTATGGGATATACTAGAAGAGGTTATAAAAGACCATCCAGTATTACTAAACCGTGCGCCAACACTACACAGACTTGGTATCCAAGCATTTGAGCCAGTATTAGTAGAGGGTAGAGCAATAAAACTTCATCCATTAGTATGTACAGCATTTAATGCAGACTTCGACGGAGACCAGATGGCAGTTCACGTTCCATTATCACCAGAGGCACAAGCAGAAGCAAGATACTTGATGCTTTCAGTAAATAACCTACTTAAACCACAAGATGGTAAACCAGTAACAGTTCCAACACAGGATATGATACTTGGAAGCTATTATCTAACAATGCAAGTAGATGGAGAAAAAGGAGAAGGAACATATTTCCAAGACGATGAAGAAGCATTATTAGCATACCAAAATGGTGACTTAGAGTTGCATGCAAAAGTATTCATAAGAAGGCATGGAGTATTTGAAGGAGAAAAAATAGCTCAGAAAGTAGAAACAACAGTAGGAAGATTAATATATAATCAAGGAATACCACAAGATTTAGGATTTGTTGATAGAAGCAAAAAAGAAAATCTATTAAAGCTAGAAATAGATTTCCCAGTTATCAAGAAAAATCTTGGAGGGATAGTTGCAAAATGTATTAATAAACACGGATTTGAAATAACAGCAGAGGTACTAGATTATATAAAATCAATTGGTTACAAATATTCAACAAAAGGTGCAATCACAGTTTCAGTTGCAGATGTTAGTGTGCCAGATGAAAAAGCAGAAATACTTGAAAAAGCAGAGGCCGAAGTAGACAATGTAATGAAGCAATATAAACGTGGATTGATTACAAACGAAGAAAGATATCAATCTACAATTAAAGTGTGGGAAAGAGTTACAGATGAAGTAACAGAGGCTATGAAAAATAACTTTGATGAGTTAAATCCAATCTACATGATGGCTCAATCTGGTGCAAGACGGAAATATGAACCAGTTAAGACAAATCGCAGGTATGCGTGGACTTATGGCAAATACATCAGGAAAAACGGTAGAAATTCCAATCAAATCATGCTTCAGAGAGGGACTTGACGCACTAGAATACTTTATATCTTCACACGGTGCAAGAAAAGGTTTAGCAGATACAGCGTTAAGAACAGCAGACTCTGGATATTTAACTAGAAGACTTGTAGATGTTAGTCAAGATATAATAATTAGAGAAGAGGACTGTGGAACACATGAAGGCATTATATTAGAAGATATTAAAGATGGAAATCAAATAATAGAGAAGCTACAAGAAAGACTGGAAGGAAGATATGCTCTTCACGATATAAAACACCCAGAAACAGGCGAAATCATAGTAGATACAGATACAATGATAGATGGAGATATAGCAAAGAATATAGTAGATGCAGGAATAACATCAGTAGAAGTTCGTTCTTCACTTACATGTAGAACAAAACACGGAGTTTGCAGCAAATGCTATGGTATGGGACTTGCAACACGTTCAAAGGTTAATATTGGAGAAGCAGTTGGAATAATTGCTGCACAATCTATCGGAGAACCTGGTACACAGTTAACCATGCGTACCTTCCACATGGGTGGTGTCGCAGGAGGAGATATTACACAAGGTCTTCCTAGAGTCGAGGAGTTATTTGAGGCTAGAAAGCCAAAGGGACTTGCAATGATTTCTGAAATAGCTGGAACTGTAAAGATAAAAGAAGAAGGAAGTAAGAAGGAGATTATTGTAAAAGGAAAAGAAGAAGCAAAAACTTATGCCGTTCCTTTTGGAGCAAAACTTAGAGTAAAGGATGGAGAGGAAATAGAGCCTGGAGCACAACTAATCGAAGGTTCTGTAAATCCAAATGAAATTCTTGTAATTAATGGAGCAGAGGGAGTATATAGATATCTAACACAAGAGGTACAAAAAGTGTACAGAAATCAAGGTGTTGACATCAACGATAAGCATATTGAAGTAATAGGAAGGCAAATGCTAAAGAGAATAAAAGTTCAAGATCCAGGAGACACAGGCTTCTTTGCAGGAGCACTTGTAGACATGTACGAATTTGAAGAAATAAACAATGAGACAGTAGCAAATGGAGGAAGACCTGCAACAGGCAATAGAGCATTACTTGGAATAACGAAAGCATCACTTGCAACAGAAAGCTTCCTATCAGCAGCATCATTCCAAGAGACAACAAAGGTATTAACAGAAGCTGCAATAAAAGGAAAAACAGATCCACTTATCGGACTAAAAGAAAACGTAATTATAGGAAAACTAATCCCAGCAGGAACAGGACTTCAAAGATATAAATCAGTAAAAATCAATACAGAGGAGGATAAATATTCAGAAGCTTATGACGGAGACTTAGTAGGATAGATAAAATAAAAAGCTCGTATGAACTTATATCATGCGAGTTTTTGCATATAATAAAATTTTGAGCTTCTAATTTTATTATTAACTTAGATTATTTAGAAGAAATATTATTATGTACAAGCTTTAGAAGTTCTTAAATAAATTAAGTAATAAGCAAGTGCAAGTTGAAAAACCATAAAAAATGCTGATAGCCCAAACATATATCTCAAGCCTATTTCATACATAAGACCACATAGAAATACTCCAAGCGCTTCTCCTAGATATCTAACTATATATCTAAAATTAGTAAGTGATAATTGATATTTATTATCAACCCTATTAATATAATAGCCATCACAAACATTTTCGTAAGATGTTGAAATAAGTAGAGACCAAGTAATAGCAGCTATGGTGATAATTAGATTATTAGACAAAAAAGCTATTAAATATCCTATAAATCTTATTCCAAATTTTATTGTTATAGTTATATAATCATTCTTTGGAGTTAGATACTTTAGAGCGAATATTCCAAGTATATCTGCTAGCAAGCCAACCACTAATAAATAATTAGTTGCCTGATTATCAGTAAACTTAAAAAAATTTGTCAAAGTGAGCATTTTTAGGCCCAGAGCAGTAAACATTGCCATTGAACCAATAAAGGTATACAGTGCGTATATTATTTGTATCTTGCTGCTTAATATGTATTTTATTATAGACTTTTTCTCATTTTTAACAATGCCAGCTTCTGTGCAGGCTGAGGTATTAAACATTATAATTATAGAGAGGGCTAAGAACATAATTGAAATGAGTAGACAAACATTGTAATCAACCAAAACACCAATAACATTTCTTCCAATTAATAAACCACCAACTAAAATACCTACATCTTTAAAAAGATATTCTGTTAGTTTTCTTTTACTATAAATTGTATTGTTCTTTATAATAGTTGTAATTAAAGGATATATACTAGTAGTAATCAAATAACCTGTAAGTAAATCAACTATAATAGAGAGGTTTATTAAATTTATATTTCCCTTATTGTTCAAACTTAGTAGGAATATTAAATTTATAAATTTTATTATTAATGAAAAACCAACAAAGGTCTTCAATTTATTTAATTTAACATATTTTCCAACAAACATTATACCAATTACACTGATTAATGTTCCTATACTTGTAATGTTACTAATATTTGCCACTGTAAAATTATTAGTTTGCAGCCATAATTGTCTAAAATTTTCCCATAATCCTATTGAAATGCTGAAAAAAGCTAGCATTAACAAAATTTGATTTTCACTCTTTAATTTTTTCATATGTTACTCCGATTTCATATTAAGTATAGTAAGAATATTCTTATAACCTTTTATATTTAAAATATTATAACATTAATATTAGTAGTTTGCAACCTATAAAATTAAGAAAACTTTGGTTGACATGTAAAAAGAATAAGAATATAATTATAATATAAATTTAATAAAAAGAGGAATAAAAAATGAAAAAAATTATTAATGCTTTCATTAATACTAGTGTGAAAATTAAATGTATAATTGTTATTTCAACTATAATAGTTTTAACTACGGGAATAACAGTTACAGCTCATTTTTTAGGTGAACAAAATAATGTAAAAGCAGCAGTAAACAATGAACCTGAGGAAATAATAGAAGATTTTGAAATAATAGAAAACACTCAAGAAGAAGCACTGCATGAGGAGGAGGCTCAAGAGGAAGAAGCACCAGAGGAGGATATTGAAGAAGAAGAGAAAACTAAACCTAAAACAGTTACATATCAAGATAAGACAGTAACAGTTCCAAAATCAACGGTTGCGGCTGTAAATTCTTCAGAGGATGCAGAAAAGGATAAGGAAAAAGGAGGAGAAGAAGTAGCACAAGAAAAGGTAGAGGAAATGTTTGAAAATATAGGACAGAAATCTATGGGAATAGATGTATCTGCACACCAAGGGGTGATAGATTGGTCACAAGTTAAAGCAAGTGGAGTTGACTTTGCAATGATACGTGTAGGTTTTAGAGGTCAAACGCAAGGAAGTATTTTTGAGGATAAATATTTCAAATCTAATGTTACAGGAGCTATAAAAAATGGAATAAAAGTTGGAATTTATTTCTATTCAACAGCTATTAGCGAGGAGGAGGCACTAGAGGAGGCTGCTTGGGTAGTAAATAAAATTGCACCATATAATATTACATACCCAGTTGTATATGATTTTGAAGATTTCGGAAGATATAGATGCGTAGATGTTGATGGAAATAAAGCAACAAAAAATGCATTAATATTTTTAAACTATGTGCGTTCATCAGGATATGAACCAATGATGTATGCAAATAAAAATGATATTACAAAAAAGATGTCAAGAGGTTCATTTAGCTGCAAATTTTGGCTTGCACACTATACAGAAAATACAGACTATAAGGGAAGCTTCAATATGTGGCAATATACAAGTAATGGTAGTGTACCAGGAATTAAAGGAAGAGTTGATATGGATATTGCTTACTTCAATTATGGAGCAATAGCAGAAGCAAAGCATAAACATAATTATAATAAATTGGTTGGAAAAGAGCAGGTAGCTACATGCGAACAAGAAGGAAATAAAACATATAGATGTTCATGTGGAGAAACCAAAACTGAGGCTTCTCCCAAATTAGGACATACGTTTGGAGAATGGAGGCTAGAGCAAAAACCTACAACAGAAAAAGAAGGGGTAGAAAAGAGAAGTTGTAGTAGATGCAACAAAGAGGAAACAAGAAATATAGATAAGTTAGCTCCAAGCCCAAGTCCAAGCATAAGCCCTGAGCCAACTCGGAGAACCAACTCCAGCGCCTACTCAGACTCCAGAGCCAACACAGACCCCCGCACCAACACAGGAGCCAGCACCTACAACTACTCCAGAACCAACACAGGAGCCAACATCTGAGCCATCTCCAAGTATAGCACCCACAGTCGAATTTAGTGAAGAAAAACAAAATAACGGAAATGCCTAATTATCAACATATAAAATAAAAGGTCACCTTAGGAATTTAAATTCTTTAGGGTGACCTTTTTTTAAGTAATAAAACTTATAAAAAATCTTTCTAATACTTTTTTTTTGCATTATCTTGTGATAAAATAACGTTAATGTTAATAGTATTTTAAAGAGGTAAAGTTATGAGAGAGATTTTTGCTAAAGACTTTGTAAAAATTGCAGGCGCAGAGATTATTATACGGAGATGAAAATGCAAAACTAGAAAATTTTAAGAAATATACAGGAGAAATAGAAAATCGGAGATGTTTTCGTTGGAATTAGAGGTGAAAACATTGATGGAAGTTCACTTTTTGAGGAAGCCCTTGAAAATGGCGCAAAAGCATGTATAATAAATGATATAGAACTACCAAATGATATTATAAATAAATATCCAGATAGAACAATTATAAAAGTTAAAAATACAATAAAGGCAATACAGGAGGTTGCAAAATATAAAAGAGCAGGATATGATATTCCCGTTATAGGTGTAACTGGAAGCGTTGGAAAAACTAGTACAAAGGATTTAATAGCTAGTGTTTTATCAAAAAAATATAAAACATTAAAAACTAAAGGTAATTACAATAACCATATAGGGATACCACTTACAGTATTGGGACTAAAAGACCATACAGCAGCAGTAATAGAGATGGGGATGAACCATGAAGGTGAAATTAGAGCTTGGGCGCCAATGACAAGACCTACTATGAGTGTTATTACGAATATTGGAACAGCACATATAGGTTTACTTGGAAGCAGAGAAAACATTCTAAAAGCGAAGCTTGAAATACTAGAGTCCATGGAGGAAAATGCACCTATTATAATAAATAATGATAACGATTTACTTAACGATTGGTATTTAAAAAATAAGGATACTAAAAACATTATTACCTATGGAATTGAAAATGAAAGTTATGTGATGGCAAAAAATATTGTATTTTTTGATACTGGGAGCGAATTTGATGTTCAAATAGAAGGAAAAACATACAAAGCAAAAATAAATATAGGAGGAGTACATTTTGTTATAAATGCACTAAGTGCAATATGTGTAGGAGTAAAAAATGATATACCAATGGATAAAATATTAGAAGGAATATCAGATTTTGAGCTTACTAAAAACAGAATGGAAATCTTAGATGGAGCAAAAGGAACAAAAATAATTAGTGATTGCTATAATGCAAGTTATGACTCGATGAAAGCAGCTATTGAATATTTAGGCAAGATAAAAGCAAATAAAAAAATTGCTATTTTAGGTGTTATGGGAGAACTTGGAGAATACGAAAAGCTGATGCATGAAAAGGTAGGAGAGGAAATATACAAAAATAAAATTGATGTATTAATTGCAGTTCGGAAAAAGCGCAAAATATTATGCTACAAAAGCAGAAGAATTAGGAATGAATAAAGATAAAATATTTACATATGAAACTAAAGCAGAAGCAATACAAAAGACAAAAGACATAATAGAAGGTGGAGACTATATATTAGTAAAAGCATCACATTCAATGGAATTTACTGATATAGTCAAAGAGTTGAAATAAAGGGGAGAAATTATGAAAGTAGCTGTAATATTTGGAGGAGCTTCAACAGAACACTCCGTATCAGTTGTATCAGGGACTTCAGTTTTAAAAAATTTGGATAAGGATAAGTATGAAATTTTACCATTATTTATTGATAAACATGGAGAATGGTATAAATATACAAAACCTGTAAAGAATATCGAAATCGCAAAAATAGGAGAAGAAATAGAAGAAATAGAAAAAGTAGATAATGTAATGGAAATATTAAGAAGTCAAGAGGTCTTATTTCCAGTATTACATGGTCTGAATGGTGAGGATCGGAACAATACAAGGATTATTTGAGGTTGTTCGGAAAGCCATATGTAGGATGTAAAGTACTTGCATCAAGTATATGTATGGATAAAGTATATACAAAAATAATTTTAGAAAAAGCAGGAATTTTGCAAGCAAAATCAGAATATGTAAAAAAGTTAAAAGATAAATATATATATATAGACAAAGAGATGAATGAAAAGGAATATGACATAGAAGGAATTATAGATATAATAGAAAAAAATTTAAACTATCCAATGTTTGTAAAGCCTTCAAATTCAGGCTCAAGTGTGGGCGTAAATAAGGCAGGTAACAGAGAAGAACTAGAAAAAGCAATAAATTATGCAGGAGAATTTGATAAAAAAATATTAATAGAGCAAGGAATAATTCGGAAGAGAAATAGAAACAGCAGTACTCGGAAACGAAGAAATAATAGTGCGGAGAAGTGCGGAGAGATAAAAGCTGCTGATGAATTTTATAGTTTTGATGCAAAATATAAAAATACAGCATCAAAAACAATAATTCCTGCAAAAATTACAGATAGTCAAAGAGAAGAAATAAGAACAATTGCAAAAAAGGCGTTTAAAGCAGTAGATGGAAATCGGACTTTCGAGAATAGACTTTTTTTTAGAGGATAAAACAAATAAAATATACTTAAATGAAATAAACACCATGCCTGGGTTTACATGTATAAGCATGTATCCAATGTTATTTGAAAAATGTAATATAAATTATACGAAATTATTAGACAAATTGATTGAATTATCACTAGAAAAGTGATATAATTGTCTAAGGCTTATGAAGAATATAAGTTATAACCATGAAAAATGGAGGATGTTAAATGTTATTTAAAGATTATTACAAAATATTAGGATATGAAACAAATAAAGTCTCAATAGAAGAAATAAAAAACGGTTTTAGAGAACAAGCAAAAAAATACCATCCAGATTTAAACAATGGTACAGAAGAACGATTTAAAGATATAAATGAAGCATATAGAATATTATCTAATCCCGGAAGTAGAAAAAAATATGATAGAGCTTGGAACTATAATATAGGAAAAGTTAAAAATAAAGAAAAAAACGCAAAGAACATGAAAAATAGTGATACAATTATAGGAGAAGCTTTTAATATGTTCTTTGGAAGCAAAAAAGAAAAGGCAAAGCCAGAAAAGAAAAGTAAAAATCCGGGTATAAAAGGAGATAATATTGACACAGGAATAAGTGTAACCATAGAAGAAGCCTTCTTCGGTACAACAAAGAAAATTTCACTAAGAGCAGTAGATGGGTCAATGAAAAGTTTCACCGTTAAAATTCCAGCAGGTATTAGGCATGGTGAAAAAATTAGATTATTAGGACAAGGTAAACCAGGACAAAATGGTGGAAAAAATGGAGATTTATTTATACAAATATCAATAGAAAATAGCAAAAACTTCAAATTAGAAGGCTGTAACCTTTATACATATTTGCAAATTGCACCATGGGAGGCAGCACTCGGAACCAGGATAAAAGTAGAAGGAATAGACGGAGGAGAAGTGGTTTACATTCCAAGAGGCATCCAAAGCGGAGAAAGGATAAAAATTCAAGGAAAAGGATATAAAGATAGCAAAGGTGGAAGAGGAGACCTAGTTGCAGAAATAAGAATAATGGTTCCTAAAATAATTAACGAAGAAGAAGTAAAATTATATGAAAAATTAAAAGCAATTTCAAAATTTAGCCCAAGACAAGGAAGAAGTGCATAAATTCATATAAAATCGACATAATGTTTGACAAAATAGACAAAATGTGGTATGATTAAAAAGAATGAATATACAAAAGATAAACTATGATACTTAGAGAAAGGAATGGTATTTAAAATGGACATAGCACAAGGTAAACATTTTAGTATCACAGATCCAAAAGGAATAAATACAGTAATATATCAAGTAAATAAAACTGAGAAAGAATTTTTGAGAGAATACCCTAAATATACAGTTGAAAGACTAGACTATACAGCTGAATTAAGAGGAGAGCAAACAAGAAAAACATATTTCGTGGACGAACCCTCAGTTGATGGAAACCAACTCGTAATTCTTTCTTTTGGACAAGAAAAGGTCGTAATTAACATGGGCATATTAATTGGAGATGAAGTAAGAATAACAAAAAAACCAGCACCATTTAAGTTTGATACTTTATATTCAGAAGAAGAAAGCGAGTATAAAGAATTTAATTACACGCCAAATTTAAAAAGGTCAATATCAATAATAGACCCAGAAACAGCAGAAGAGATTAAGCCAGTGTTATACTTTGATGAAAAAACAAATGAAGTAAAGGGCAAATGTAAGCTCAAACCATATAAATCTTATTTCGCATTCGAAATAAGAGAAGACTAGGAGGAAGTTAAAAATGACAAAGAGAAAAGAAATTGGAAATAAGCCAGCAGGCAAAAGTGATGTATTAGATCTTACATACACACAATTTGCAGCAGATGAAAAGAAAAGAGAAATAAGAATAGGTGAAGGCTTTGGCTTTGAAAATGATGCATTACTAAAAAGTTTTGGCTTCGAATTAGATAATAAAGGCACACTGACAATGAAAGCAGTAGATAATGATAAAATACATATAGAAGAAAAAAACAACACAATAGAAAGAATAGTAGGTGGAAAAGTAGCATCAAGTGCAAAGGCAAGTAAAGATAAGATTGATAGAATGATTGCAAGAGAGAATGCGAAGATAAATGTTGTTATCGATACAGAAACAATTGAAAAAGCAGTACAAAATGCAAGAAGAAATGCAAGAGCAAGTAAAGGTAGTGGCAGAGAAATAGGAGAATAAACAAAAGAGTAGGTGAAGGAATTGCACTATAAAATAGAAGGAACAATTAGAAGGAATAAAAATAGATTTATAATATTTGGAATACTATGGTTATTTATGACCATAGTTATTGTTATGCCAATATCATATGGAATACATATAGGAAATGAAAGTCGGCACATTTCAATTTGGAAAATTCATAGAAGCATTTACAGGTGCATATTCACAATTCGGAGCAGTAATTGGAGGAGTAGCCACATACTTTTCAGAATTTATCAGCTTACTTTGGAAATTCACATTAGTCTATCGGACTATTTATGTTTATAGGATTTGTAAAAACAGCACCCAAAAATCAATATACAGACATCGAACAAGGATCAAGCGACTGGGCAACTAGAGGAGAACAATATAAGGTGCTAAGTAATAAAAAAGGAATAATACTTGCAGAAAACAATTATCTTCCAACAGATAAAAGAGGAAACACAAACATTTTAGTAGTAGGACGGTTCAGGCTCTGGTAAATCTGCATCTTTCTCAATTCCAAATGCATACCAAATGCTAGGCTCATATGTATTTACAGATCCAAAAGGAGAATTATATGATAAAACAGCAGGCTTCTTAAAGAAAAACGGATATGAAATAAAAGTATTAAATTTAGTAAGACCCCAAAATAGTGATGGATACAATCCTCTAATGCATGTATCATCAGAGTTAGATGTAGACGTAATTGCAAATACAATAGTAAAGGGACAAAAATCAGAAAGTGGCTCAGACCCATATTGGGATGACATGGCAGAATTATTACTAAAATCCTTAATATATTATTTAATAGCGACAAGACCACAAGAAGAGCAGAACTTAGCAAGCTGTGCAGAATTAGTAAGAGCAGCAAACAACAAAGGCGGAAACAACTTACTAACAGAACTAATGGAGCAATTACCATATGACCATCCAGCAAGAATGTATTATAAATCAATCGAAATAGCACCAGAAAAAACATATGGTTCAATCTTGAGTTCTTTGCAATCAAAACTAGGAAAGTTTGATTCAAAGGAAATAGCAGAATTAACCTCAACAGATACAATAGATTTTCAAGAAATAGGAAGAAGGAAAACAGCTGTATATGTTATATCTTCAGATACACACACAGCATATGACTTCTTACTTACAATATTCTTTGCACAAATGATACAACAATTATACGACTTTGCAGACAAAAGTCAAGGGTTAAGATTACCAATGCCAACATTTTTCATACTAGACGAGTTTGCAAACATAGGGCAGGTACCAGACTTTGACAAAAAAATATCAACAAGTAGAAGTAGAGGAATACAATTTAGTGTAATACTTCAAAACTTAGACCAACTAGAAGCTGTATATGAAAAATCATATGAAACAATTATAGGTAACTGCGATACACATGTGTTCCTAGGAAGTAACTCACAAAAAACAGTAGAATATTTCTCAAAGGCATTAGGAGAAAAGACAGTAGAAAGAACAAGTATATCAGTAAACAAAGACAGACAAAACTGGATGCAAGGAAAAAGTGTATCAGACCAAATAAATGCAAGAGCATTAATGACACCAGACGAGCTTAGAAGACTTGATAATGACTATTGTATAATTTTCGAAAAGGGAATAAGACCAATAAAAGCAAAAAAATATTACTACTTCATGAAATCAGAAGCTAGGAAATTAGCAGAATATACATTAAACCATAATGAAGACAGGGGAATAGAAAGAGGAAAATGGAGAAAATATAATCCATATAATCCCTATGTAGAAAATCAAACCGAAGGAAAAGAACAAGATTTAAAAGTAGAAAGCCTAGACGATTTATTTGAAGAAGAAACAAACAAAAAGTCAGAGAAAAAAACAGAGCCATTAAAAGAGACACCAATACCAAGCTTTGAGGAAGAAGAATTTGCACCAATACTTCCACAAGAAGAAATAATAGACGAGCCAAGCCCATTAGAAAACGAAGAAGACGAAGGAATAGACATACAACAAGAGCTAGAAGCAAAATTCGACGAACTATTCGGACCAATAGACGAAGAATAATGTCAAAGGGTCAAAGGGGACGGGGCATTTTGACACAAAAATTTACGAAGGTCATATATACAAAACAAATACTTTAAAAAGGAACTCGATTTCGAAGTACACCTTAAATGTTAGACAGAAGTGATATGAACCCAAAATGTTAGACAAAACATGGAGGGTTTTTATTATGTCTAAATACAATTTTGAATTTAAACAAAAAGTAGTTGAATATTACATAAGTACTAAATTTAATAAATATAAAGTTGATAAAACATTAGAGAATTTTACATATTCCAATATGTTTATATTATAATGTTAGAAAATATATATCACAGCGAGCAGAACTAGTATTTACATTCTAGTATATTTATATTATAACAAGGTTGCCTATTACCACCATTTCATAGCAGTTAAGGTATTTACATTCTAGTATAATTATAAAAAAATTTTTGAGGACTATTCTCAACATCTTTCATTTTATCTTCTGGTATATCATATAATTCCAAAATTGACCTTTTTAGAGCTTTTGCAAAGCCTAAGACTTCAAAATCCGCTATAAATTTATTACAGTTTTCAATTTTTGAAATGTCACTTCTACTAATTTGGTATCCCATAACCTGCATTCTTGCACATAAATCTTCCTGAGTAATTTTTTCTTGTTTACGAATTAATTTTATTTGCGAACCGATGATGTTAAATTTATCATCAAATTTGTTAAACTTTTTCATTCCTATAATTCCTTTCAATTGAGAATATTAGTTATTTTACCTTTTTACAAAATTTAGCTCTTGATGTATTTTTTAATATTTAAAAATTTTGTTAATATTAAAAAAAAATTTCAATAAAAGAACAATTTTGTATTGATTTTATAAAAAAATAATGTTAAAATTGTTCTATACACGAACAAAATAAAAATTCTCTTTATGGGTGGGAATAAAAATGGTTTAGTTTTGTTGGTTTTGACTTTGGCTATTTTTATTTCTTGCCATAAGGAGAGTGCAAAATTTTTATATAAATTATAATATGTAGTTTTTTTTAAATTATTATATAAACATAATATTGAAATTATTTTTTAGTAAATGAAAAACCAATAAAGATAAAAGAAAACATTGTATAGATAGGAAAAATTAGTACTGAAACCAACTAAAGTAATATATAGATTCAAAAGAAAGGAAAGCAAAAAGATGAACAAATGTATAAGGCAATCACCTGGCGAAAGGGGAATCACCCTAATCGCTTTAATAGTCATGGTAATAATGATTATTATCTTATCAGCAGTAGTAATAGGACAAATAGGAAATGGAGGACTAATCAACGTAACAGCAGACGTAGCAGAAAACTACGAGGTAGTATCATACAAGGAGCAAATAGAGCAGGTTGTA
>CARDEQ010000015.1:0-14342 GCA_948958005.1 uncultured Clostridia bacterium | reverse complement strand
ATCAGAAGAACAACTTAAAACATTAAAAGTAGGAGGATTATTTCACGATATTGGTAAGATTGGAATACCTGATAGTATACTACAAAAACAAGCAAAATTGACAGATGATGAATATTCAGAAATAAAAAATCATCCAAGTATAGGAGTACATATTCTATCAAATGCAACAATTTTTAAAGAAATTATTCCAGTAGTAAAACACCATCATGAAAGATACGATGGACTTCGGATATCCATCAAAGCTTGCAGGAGAGGATATACCATATCTTGCAAGAATAGCAGCAGTTGCAGATACATTTGATGCAATGACATCAAGAAGAACATATAGAGATGCACTAGATTTGAAAATTGTTATAGAAGAAATAGAAAAGAATAGAAGAATACAATTTGACCCACAAGTTGCAGATGTATTTTTAGATATTTTGAAAAATCACTATGATGAAATAGAACAAATTCAAAAAAAATATGCTTAAATTTTCTTAAATTGGTATTAATAAGTTTAACGTAAGATAAACTTAATAGATACATAAATTTTAAGTGCTAAAAATAAGTACTTAAAGCTTAAATAGAAGGAGGAACTAAAATGGACGAAGAAGAGAAAAAAGTAGTAGAAGAGCCTATAAAGAATTCTACTGAGACAACAACAGAGAGAAAAGGATTTAATATTACAGCTTTAATATTAGGTATTATTTCTCTAGTTAGCTTCTGCGCTTGGTACATATCACTTCCAACAGGAATAATCGCTATAATATTTAGTATAGCTGGTAGAAAAGATGCTGGACGTGGAATGGGAGTTGCAGGAATGGTAATGGGAATTATAGGTGTAATTCTTACAATACTATGGATTGTAGTGTTAGCAGGTTTAATATTAGCTTTAAATGAAGCAGACCCAAGTTTATTAAATAGTGCATACTATTATTAAAATGCTAATAAATAGTAAAATAGGCAGAGAAATTGATATTTAGTCAACTTCTTTGCCTATACTTTTTAAATCTAAAAATTTCGAAAAACTCCCCAAATAATTAAAAGTAAAATAATAGAAACAATTAATATATAAATATGGTTTAAATTAGTATCCTCCTTATTAATTCTTAGTCTAATTAACGCACAAAATAGGTATATAGCCAAAATATATGCAAAGACAATAATTACCCTATCCAAACTTAAATCTCCCCTCTAAAATGAATTAATTACCAAAAATAACATCCACAAAAGATCTTTTCCTAAATATCATACAAAGAATATCATCAGTCAAAAGAATAAAAAATATAGGAAAAAGAACTATTGTATAATAAGCATTATATTCAAGAGCGAGAGGAAAATTTAAACTAAGAATTTCCTTTGTTGCCCTAGTAATTCCGCAGGATGGACAAAGGATACCAGTATTTTCCTTTATATAACACTCACCGAAGATTAATATCAGTATATTTTAGCAGTAAAAACCATAAAATAATCATACTATACAAAACTATTCGTACATACTTAAAAATATTTTTCTTCTCCATTATTCTATACCTAGATATTGATTATAAGTTCCTTCCTTATCAATAATTTTATCCTTCCTAATATCAATAACTCTATTAGCAACAGTTTGACAAAGCTCATGATCATGAGAAGTAAAAATAAGATTTCCCTTAAACTTTTTCATACCTTCATTCAAGGCAGTAATACTTTCCATATCCAAATGGTTTGTAGGCTCATCGAAAATCAAAAGATTAGCACTAGAAAGCATAAGCTTTGATAAAACACATCTAACCTTTTCACCTCCAGAAAGAACACAAACCTTTTTCAAAGCTTCTTCACCAGAAAAAAGCATTCTTCCTAAAAATCCTCTTACATAAGTTTCATCAGGATCCTTAGAATAACGTCTTAACCAATCAACAAGAGGCATGTCATCACTAAACAAGTAATTATTATCCTTAGGAAAATAATCTTTAGTAATAGTAGTTCCAAAAATAACTTCACCAGCATCTGGCTCTATTTCACCTGCAATTATCTGAAAAAGAGTAGTTTTAGAAATCTCATTATCAGATAAAAGCAAAATCTTATCCTCCTTTTTAACAGTAAAAGAAACATTATCTAAAACCTTTTCGCCATCAATAGTTTTAGAAATACTGTTTAAAGTCAAAATATCCTTTCCGAGGCTCTCTGTCAGGCTTGAAATCTATATATGGATACTTCCTATTAGAGGGTTTAATCTCATCAAGTTCAATCTTCTCAAGAGATTTTTTCCTGGAGGTAGCTTGCTTGGATTTAGAAGCATTAGCACTAAATCTAGCAATAAATTCCTGCAATTCTTTAATCTTTTCCTCCTTTTTCTTATTAGCATCTTTAGCCTGTTTCAAAGCAAGCTGACTAGACTCATACCAGAAATCATAATTTCCAGGATAAACCTTAATTTTACCAAAATCAACATCTGCAATATGAGTACAAACCTTATTTAAAAAATATCTATCATGAGATACAACAATTACTGTATTCTCAAATTCAATCAAAAATTCTTGAAGCCAATCAATAGTCTTTATATCCAAGTCATTTGTAGGCTCATCTAAAAGTAAAACATCAGGATTACCAAACAATGCTTGAGCAAGCAAAACCTTAACTTTAAGCTTTGCTTCAAGCTCCTTCATAAATTTATAATGGAATTCTGTATCAATACCAAGATTATTCAAAAGCATAGCAGCATCAGACTCAGCATTCCAGCCGTCAAGCTCAGCAAACCTTTCCTCTAATTTAGCAGCCTTCATACCATCTTCTTCAGAAAAATCGGGCTTAGCATAGATTGCATCTTTTTCCTTCATAATCTTGTACAATTCTTGGCTTCCCATAATAACAGTGTCAATAACACTATAATCTTCATAAGCAAAGTGATCCTGTTTTAGAACAGACAATCTTTCTCCTGGCTCCATAGAAACATCACCCTTGCTAGGCTCAATTTCACCAGACAAAACCTTTAAAAAGGTAGATTTTCCAGCACCATTTGCACCAATTATTCCATAGCAATTACCCTTGCCAAATCTAATATTTACATCTTCAAATAAAACTCTTTTACCAAATCTCACAGTTACGCCTGTTGATACTAACATTACAGTTGCCTCCTAAAAATTAATTTATAATATTCACACAATTATATAATATTTTCAAGTAATTTTCAAGATATAGGGAGCAATATTTTGAAGGTAGTACCTTTTCCAACTTCAGACTCAAAGGTAATATTACCATTAAATTTAGCTTTAATATTAGAATAAGACATATAAAGTCCAAGTCCAGTACCGTTTTTACCCTTTGTTGTAATCATTTCTTTAAACAATTTATCCTGCACTTCTAAAGACATACCACATCCATAATCTTTAATAGTAATTACAAGAGTGTTATCTTTTTTATCAATTTCAAAATCAATAATATTATCAGGCCTTCCACCATAAGACTGTATAGCATTTGAAACTAAGTTATCAATAACTTGAACTAAAGAATTCATGCTACCATGAAGTTTAAAATTCTCATCAACTGATATATTTATATTTAACTCCACTAAAGAATGCTTTAATTCATGCTTCATCAAGATAGACACACGTTTTATAAGTTCACCAATGGTAAAGCTATCAATAACCTCAGTTGAAGATATGGCCTGTCCTTTAACAGCAGTAATTACATCAGACATATATGAGGTGTGCTCCTTTACCTTTGAAACCCAAGAACGCAAATCTTCTGCAATTGCATGGTGATCTTCAAGGGTTACGTCTGGATCACCGAATAGATGTATCATATTCAGTAATCAAATCATTCAATGCCTCGGTAGCTCCTGCAATTGACATGATAGGAGTTTTAAGGTTGTGGGCAATTCCACCAATCATTTGACCAAGCGAAGCAAAGCGCTCTCTTTCAACTAACATATCTTGATTATCTCTAATAGTTTTCATATCTTCCTCGTGCTGAGTTATATCCTTAAATAAAACAAGTGAGCCTAAAAACAAACCATCGTCGATAATACTCGAAACCTCCACATTAAAATATTTGTTTATTTTCTCCGAAAATATCTCATAAGAAATAGTTTTAGAGGTTAGAGAAACAGACTGAATAGAAGTCTGTAAACTTTTAAAGCTAGGAAAATTTTGTGCAAATTCATAAATTGAGTGATTTCTAACTCTACTATCCTCAACATTAAAAAGTCGAGTAAAAGGTTTATTAAAATCAACTATAATATTCTTATCATTTAAAACAATGTAACTATCAGACATTCTATCAACAACTTTTTCCAAAGCGATAGGAGTAAGAGACAAGAAATTAAATTTTAAAATCGCAAAAGTAAGAAAAATTACAGCAAATGAAAAAGAAATTGGAGTAGTATATACATTCATTTGTATAATATTAAAGCTTCCAAGTACATTTACAATAACAGGAAAGGATACTCCGATAATTATCATTAAAGTTTGCTTAGAAAAGAAACCAGAAGTTTTTGCTGAATGCTTAAGAAGTAGTACAATTCCAATGAAGAATAATCCATAAGTATAAGCTAAATGAATATAAGCATCAGGTCCATATACCATTTCATTTAAATTAAAAGAATATACTTCATAAAATAAATGATGCCACTCATTTGTAAAAATTAGGAGTACATTAATAATAGGTATAATAAAAAGCAAAAAATGCCCAATTGTAAACCTGAAATTTGTACTTACAAAGCAAGATGCCATAAGGAAGAACATGACAGGGAAAAAACATGTACCAATATACACAAGTCCTTCAAATTTTACAGGCTCAATTTGAAAAGCCAAAAAGCAAAGCTTTTGAACAATTAAACCTAGACATATGATTGCAACTGAACCTAACATAAGAGCAAATAACCTCTGCATTTGTGTTATAGGTTTACTTTTTAAAGCATAGCGAATTAGAAATAATATAAGTAAGGTTGAAACAATAAGTAGTATAAATGACATGTCAATAGTTTGCATATAAAAACCTCCATTTATCTTTTGTTTATTTAGATATCAGGGACGTATCATTCATAACAAACGTCCCTAATAACTATTAATTTATAAAGCCAATTTTTCTAAAATATTGCATATACTTTATTATATAATTTTTATCAATTTTTTTCCAGCGAAAACCGACAATTTTTTAAATAATTTTCAGTAAATAAACATTTAAGCCTAATTGAAGATGTATAGACAAGTCTTTTTTCCTTGTCTAAATCATGTATAATGCCTGAAACGAGATCCTTCCTGCCTTCATCGCTCAAAATACCAGTAATAATATCTGTCATCATCTGATTAGAAACAGGTAAAATATTAATATCCATTGCAGACAAAGTATCAATAAGTACAGAGATAGGCAAAAGCTTAGGCTCCATAATATGGAACATATTACAATCTGACTTATGATTTAAAAGCTTTATTGTAGCAGCAGCAGATAAATCAACAGGTGTAAGCTCAAGCTCATGTGCTAAAGTATAATCAGGAAAGGCACCAATTTCAATAAAAGTCTTAAGTCTTTTAGCAAAGGCATTATCCTCAGCATTCATTTGAAAAGCACCATCAGAATATCTATTCGTTATGTTTCCAAGTCTCAAAATTTGAGCATCTAAGCCATTATAAATTGCTTCTAAAACGGCAAGCTCTCCTCTAAATTTAGTGTTTGCATAAACATTTTTCAAATTTTGACCAATATATAAATCTCTTTCAGTAAAAAGCTTTTTATCATTTACGTTTTCAGAAGTTTCAACAATGCTTTCCTCCTTAGAGCCATTTCCAGAAACGCTAACGGTAGAAATGTGCATAAGTCTTTTACCATATTTCACACAGAATTTTACAACGTTTTCTGTACCGAAAACATTAACAGCTTCAAAATCCTTCTTTAAACCAAAATGTTTAACAAGAGCACCAGAATTAATAATAGTACTTATATTGTTTACAATAGTTATCAAATCACGTTTGGATAAACCAAGACTAGGACCGAAGAACCATATCTCCGAGTAACAACCTTAATTCTATTCTCCATTTTATTTACAAATTTATCTCCAAAGTAAAATTTTAGAGAGTGAAGCAATCTAGACCTAGCAGGCTCATTATTTTTAGCTCTAATTAAACAATAAAGGTCACCTTTATTCTCCTTCAAAAATTCATATGCAATATGTGCACCCAGATATCCGTGTACCACCAATTAAAAGTATATTTCCAGGGTTTACTTTTGAAATAGTATTATAATTATAAATAGTATTTCTTGCTAAAACATCATTAACCCTCGAATAATCGTAATCTTCAAAAAAAGTATCTGCTTGTTCTGGCAAAGTATGCGCAAGTTCTTTTATAGTTGGAAAATTGAAAATATCAGCATATTCAAAATTCAAATCATATTTAAGAGCTTCAATTTGCATATTTATAGCTAAAATAGAATCTCCTCCAATATCGAAGAAATTATCTGTTATACTAATATTATCTTTTTGCAAAAGCTCTTTCCAAATCTGCAAAAGCTTCTCTTCATTAGAAGTTATATCATTTATATTAGTAGGAATTGAAGCATCAGTATTATTCGAGCTTTTAGGAAGTGGAAGTGCCTTCCTATCAATTTTTCTATTTATAGAATAAGGCATTTCCTTAAGCCTAATTATATGACTTGGAACCATGTAAGGAGGTAAAGATTTTCTCAAAAACTCTTTTACCTCTGTGTCTGAAAGTTCTCCGAGTTGCTACATAATAACCACAAAGCGCTTCTTTTCCATCTAGTTCAATCTTATTTACAACACAAGCAGTAACATCAGGAATTTTAAGCAGCTTATCCTCAATTTCTCCGAGCTCAATACGAAGACCACGAAGCTTAATTTGATGATCACATCTTCCAAGGCATTGTACTTTTCCGATTAAATGTCCATCTTCCAATATCCCCTGTTCGATACATTTTACCATCACCGAAGGGATTGTCTAAAAATACACTAGCAGTTTTTTCAGGGTTTCCAATATATCCGAAGACCAACTTGAATACCAGAAATATAGATTTCGCCGAACAACGCCAATAGGAACACGCTTCATATCTTTATCTAGAATATGAATTTGAGTATTCTTAGTAGGAGGACCAACAGTAATTTCCTTCTCCTTATCTAGGTTTTGAACATTACTCAAAATAGTAATTTCACTTGGACCATATATATTATATATAGTTATATCAGAAGATAAAGCTCTTAAGTCATCAATAAACTTTTGAGGAAGAGGCTCTCCACCAAAAACCATATTTTTAACTAAAGCAAGAGCAGTATCTTTTTCTCTATTATCATAATTAATCTTCATAAGGCTTGGAGTAACAGTCATTACATCAACACCATGCTTTTTAATTAGACTATCTAAAAGCTTAGGGTTTCTGTGCTCACTATTATTTGCCATAACCACCTTCATACCATGTGTTAAAGAGACAAAAATCTCGTATACAAATATATCAAAAGGAGTAGAAGTAACAGAAGCAATAGCATGTTCTTTACCATCCCTTAAATAATCCAAAGCATAAGTCATAGCCTTAGCCATATTTGCAAAACCAACTTGATTTAGCATAACTCCCTTAGGTGTGCCAGTAGAACCGAGAAGTGTATATAATATATGACAAATCAGTTTTCTTTAACTTAACATGAGGATTTTCAAAATTGACACCATAAATAAGAGAATTATTTAAATCAATTTCAAAACAATGCTCAATAGTTTTAACCTTATCCTTTAATGCTTTTTGAGTTAAAACATATTTAGTTTTACTATCCTCAATATAATATTTTGTTCTATCGACAGGATATGTTGGGTCAACATTAAAAAATGCAGCACCAGCTTTTAATATACCAAGCATACACACAATAGTTTCTAAAGAACGGTTTGTCATAATACATATAATATCATTAGGCTTAATACCAAAATTAATCAAATAATTTGCTAAAGAGTTAGCCTTTTTATTCAATTCTTGATAAGTTAAACTTACATCATCACAAACAACAGCCACTTTTTTAGGCGTCTTTATAACTTGGTTTTCAAAAATATCTATAATTGTATCATCGTTTATAGGCATAGAGGTATCATTGAATTTAGACAAAAGCTTATCCTCAGCTTCTGTTATCATTTCAAAATCATTCAGCTTGCATACAGGTTCAGAAATAGCCTGTTTTAATATAAACAAATAATGCTCTAACAAGCTTTTTGCAGTATCTAGCTTAAACAAATCAGTATTAAATTCCAAATTAAATGTATTGGTGCTAGGTACAATTTCAAACCACAAATTAAATTTAGAGGTGGTTGTACGTGCAGTTAAAACACTTGCAGGCTCTCCTTTTATAACAGAAGGCTCTGCATCGATATTTTGATAAGTAAACATTACATCAAGCAAAGAATTGTTAGCACCTAAATTCAAAGATTTTTGCAATAATTCATAAGGATATGGCTGATTAGCAACCACTGCTAACACATCTTTGTGAACTGATTTTGCTAAATCAATAAACTCACAAGCTTCGTTTATATGTTTATTTAAAACAATATTATTAACAAACATACCAACAAGATTTTGTATTTCCGGAAAACTTCTGCCAGCAAAAGGACCACCAACAATAATATCCTCTTGATAAGTATATTTATATAAAAGTACAAATAAGGCAGATAAAAATACTGAATATGCAGATATATCATTTTGTTTAGCGAAGTTTTCGAAAACACTAAACTCCTCTTTTGATAAATTCAAACTAACTTTATCACCTTTGTAAGATTTAACATTAGACAAAGGAAAATCATAAGGCAAATTAAGCGGAGTAAAATTCTGATTTTCAAACTTTTTAGTCCAAAATTCCTCGTAAGGCTTTATTTTATCAGAATTAATAAAAGCATTTTCCCATACAGCATAATCAACATATCTAAGCTCATTTTTATCAATTACTTCATCATTATAAAATTTGCAAAAATCACGAAAAATAATCGCAAGAGAAGCACCATCAACAATAATGTGGTGAGTATCTAATAAAAGCAAGCTTGAGGAATTATCTAAAATATAAAGCTTAGCACGAAGAAGCGGTGCCTTCTCTAAATCAAAAGACTTAGGAAATGTATCCACCAATTTTTGTGCATCCAAAGAGGAATGCTCAATATCAAGCTGGATTTGAGCATGGTCTAAGACCTCCTGAACAAGCTCTCCATTTTCATATTTAAATACAGTTCTAAAACTAGAATGAAGTTCAAGTAATTTATCTAAAGCACTTTGCACTTTAGAGGGTGCAAGAATTTCCTTAAATAAAATTCCACCAGAAACATTGTAAACAATGCTTTTGCTACCAGAAATCATATTAGCATAATAAATTCTTTTTTGTGCACAAGAGAGAGGGTAAGATTTTTTATCCTCAGCCTTAGTAACAGTTTTAACCAAATGCCCCATAGATTTATCAGAAATCACATCTGATAAATTTTCTATAACAGGATTGTCAAATACATCCTTAACAGAAATAGATATATCAAGAATACTAGACAAATGAGTACATAAAGTAATTGCATTTAAAGAATCCCCACCAATTCCAAAAAAGGAATCCTTAATGCTTATATTGTCTGTTTTTAATATTTTCTTTAATTCGTTAATAAGCGCTTTATCAATGTCATTTCTTGGAGGAACGATACTTCTATTTTCATCTCCAAAAACAGGAAGCGGAAGCTTCTTTTTATCAACTTTTCCATTGACATTAAGAGGTAGTGCATCAAGTACATTAATAAAACTTGGTACCATAAACGCTGGTAATTCTTCACTCAAATGTTTTTTCAAATCCTTCAAGGAAATGGCGCTTTTAGTTATAATGTATGAGCAAATAGTATCTGAATGTATAATAGTTACACTTTCTTTGACATCAGGAAATTCTAATATTTTGCTATCAATCTCACTAAGCTCAATTCTAAAACCTCTAAGTTTTACTTGATTGTCAATTCTACCAATATAATTAATAGCACCATTTGGAAGTAAGCTAACTAAATCGCCAGTCTTATAGACCTTTCCAGGTCCAAAAGGATTATCAATAAACTTTTCCTCTGTTAAATCAGGTCTATTCAAATATCCCAAAGCAAGACCGATCTCCACCAACCCAAAGCTCTCCGGGGATACCAGAAGGGGCTAGAGTGCTAGAGCTTGAAACTACATAACAAGTAGAATTCGCTAAAGGAAAACCAATTGGAATAAACCCAAAAGAAGTATCCTCAATATTATAATAAGTAGAAAAGGTAGTATTTTCAGTTGGGCCATAAACATGTGCAAAAGTCAAATTTGGATTACTATCCCTAACAAGTTTAAAATGTTTAAAAGAGGAAGCCTCTCCTCCAACAAATAAATACTTAAGCCTACCAAACATTTTTGGGTCATATTCACAAAATTTATGAAATAATGCAGTAGTCAAAAACAAGGTAGTAATTTTATTTTGATTAATATAATCACTAAAATATTTAGGGTTAAGTAAATTAGTTTTTGTAAGTAAGAATAGTTCTAAACCATTGAGTAAAGCACCCCAAATTTCAAAAGTAGATGCATCAAAGGCAATAGTTCCAGTTTGTAAAATTCTATCTCCTTTAGAAAATGTAACATAATTAGTATTTTTAACTAATCTCAAAATAGATTGGTTCGAAACCATAACACCTTTAGGCGTGCCAGTAGAGCCGAGAAGTATATATAATATAAGCCAAATCTAAGGGTAAAACCTCTGGTGTATTAAAATCAAAGTTATCGTTATATAGCTCTAAATCTAAGTCAACTAAAACCTTTGGGATTTCTAGATTAAAGTCATTATCTAAATCAGAAGAAACCAAAAAAGCTTTAGCATTTGCATCCTTCAGCATGTATAAAATCCTGTCCATAGGATAAGAAATATCAATAGGCAAATAAGCAGCACCAAGCTTTAGTGTTGCAATAATAGACACAATAGCCTCAAGTGACTTATCTAAAAATAGAGCAACAACGTCATGCTGTTTGACATCTTGAGATTTCAAAAAATTTGCCAAAGCATTAGCTTTTTTATTCAATTCTGCATATGTAAGAGTATTATTTTCAAAAGTAACAGCCACAGCATCAGGTGTGTAAGAAGCTTGCTCTTCAAATAGAGAAATAACACTCTTATTATTAGGGTAATCTATTTTTGTATTATTAAAATCATTTAAAATTTGAGCTTTTTCAGCTGGAGTGGCTATATCTACATCCTTTAATAAAATATCCTTATTATCTAAAACTTGATTGATAATACACAAAACCCTGTAATGCATAATTTCAATATCTTCTTTATTATACTTATTTATGTTATAATCATAAGAAACAGTAGCAGCACTTTTAGCATTCAAATCATATATATTAATATCTAAATCACCACTTATGCAATGATTAGAAAGCCAATCAGCATCATAACCGCTGATTTTCATCAGAAGCAGTGGCTACTTGGTAAGAAAATAGAATATTATATAAATTAGGAACACTAGAGGTCTTTTTTCTAAGCTCCTCAATTATATATCCATATGAATATTTTTGATGTCTAAGCATAGACATGGTATCTTTAGAAATCTTAGAACTAAACTCAGAAAACTTCAAATTATCATTTAAAGTTAATCTAAAAGGTACAGTACTAACATACATACCAAGAGTATTTTTCTCTCTAAAATTAGTCCTATTAAAAATAGGAGTTCCAATTACAAAATCATCAAGTCTAGACGCTCTAGAAATATATATACCAAAAATTGCCATGAAAAAATTGTAAGGAGAAATCTTTAAACTCTCACAAAAATTAGCAATTCTTGACATTTCACTTCTTTGAATATCAAAAGTAACTCTTTCAGCATCAGGGCTAAAAGTATTAGTTGAAGCTTTATTACTATAAAGAGTAGCAACTTCTGGAACAGTTGTAAAAACTTCATTCCAGTAAGCTTGATCTTTTATAAATTTATTGCTTTGTAAATATTCTTTTTCACCTTCTAAATACTGTATATATGAATAATTATTAGGGTTTAAATTTGGTAAAGTATTAGAATTTATAAGAGAAACATAACTCTCAAAAATCTGTCTAACAAAAAGAGTGGCTGCAAATCCATCACAAATAATATGATGAAAATTTGCCAAAATTCCACCAGTATTAGTACCTTTTACCTTAAATAATTTAACTTCATAAAGAGGACTTTCAAATAAAGAAAAAACTCCATGACGTCTTGAATCTTCTTCTAAAAAATCACTTACAGAAGAAACCTCAACAACTTCACAATTAAATTCCTCATAGTCACAGAAATATTGTTTAACATTTCCATCTTCTAAAAATAGTCTAATTTGAAAATTATCATTATACCTAACAACATTATTAATAGCTTTATTCAAAATATCAAAATCTAGGTTATCAAGTTTGCGAGAAAAATCTGCAACAGTGACAAGCCTATTAATATTAGTATCCTTAAAATACTGCTCTGTAAGCCAGATTGACTCTTGTGGCTTACTTAAATCATAAACATCCTTTTTCATACATAGCCCCCATTTTTTGCTACAATACTTTTGATATTTTATCATAGATTACATAAAAAAACAAGCTATTTTTTAGATTGACACTAAATTTTTTTTATTATATAATCTTATAAATAAAACAAACTGGAGAAAAAAATGAAAAAGGAAGAAAACAAAAGAAAAATAAGTAAATCAAAAAAACTAGAAGGAAGGTATATTCATAAGAAAAAATATACCGTTCGGTCCTTTTGTTCAAGTTAAAAAACTCAGAAAAAAGGATAAAATAAAAAAAGAAAAAATTCATGAAAGACTGTTAAAAAGAAAAAATATAAAAACGACAGTAAATTGCTTTCAACTGGTAGCTATAAAAATTCCATGGTACACAAAAATAAAGAGAAGCTTCATGGGGTTCTTTGGGCGTTACTATGGATAATAAAAAAGTTGAAAAGCTATTTACAATTTAATTGTTTAATGATATTATAAAAACATAAAAATAAACAAAGGAGAGGAAAAAAAGATGGAACACAAGATGAAAAAAATATTAAAACTAATTTTGCTAGTAGCAATTATATGTGGAGGTCTTTTGTTATTAAATAGAAATGAAGTATATGCACAAGTAGAATATACAAGAGTAATTTCAAGTGGTGATGGAAGCATAACTATAAAATTAACAGGAGTAACCTTAGACAAAACAAAATCATATTCATATGCTCTAACAAAGAAGGGGGGAGCACCAGAGGCTTGGCATGAGGTTACAGAATATACAGAAAATACAGCAGAGGTATTATTAAATTCGGCAATTAGCGATATAGTAGAGGTACTAAAAACAACCGATACAGGGGTACTATATATAAAAGATAATGCTGATAATAGTTATGTTGTAGATGAATTAACAGTAAATTTGAAGTTACCATATTTACAAGCAATACCTTATGGAGGTACAAATCTTTATAGTATAGCTTCGTTATATGGAAGTCTAGGATCAGATTATTCTGGTAAAAATACATATTATAAATGGACAAAAGTCAAAGACGAAAGCTTTATAGAGAAATTTCTAGATATTAAAAACAGTGATGGAAGCTTAACAGATTTAGAAGGCTATTTGTCAGAGGTGCCAACAGAAGGATATACTTCAGGAAGAAATATATACCATTCACAATATAAAGATGGACTATATATAATATGGGTAAAATTAACAGGAGATAACTGTAAGACAGTATCAGGAGCAATAATTCATGATGGATTACCAGATGCAAGTAAATTAGAAGATTACATAGCAAGTAATCCAACAGAAGAGCCAGAGCCTACAAAGACTCCAGAGCCAACTGTAACACCAACTCCAGCACCAACTCCAACAGAAAAACCTAAAGATGATACAACAATTGGAACAAAATTACCTCAAACGGGTGTAGGTGTAGAGTTAACAATAGGATTAATAGTAATAATAATAGCTCGGAATAGTAGCATATAAAAAATATAATAAAAGTAAAGATATAAAATAAAAGTTATATTTACTAAAAAAGCAAGGAGTCAGTGAAGTTATTTTGACTCCTTGCTTTATTTTACTTTTTATTGTATAACCTTCCAAAATATGGGTAAAATTTACTTAAAAGATAGAAGTAAATGGAAGGGAGTAGACCTTGAAAAGTTACAATAATTACAAGAAAAAAGAAAAAACACATATACTAACATGGGTTATAGGTGAACTTATTTTTATATTCATTGTCGCAACAACAGCAATTATTTTATACGATATGTACATAAATATAGAAGTAGCCCCAGATGAAAAATATAAACCAGAGAAAATTTCGAAGCAAGTAAATGTAGAAAGCACAAATGATATGAGCGAAATAATAGAAAATACATCAAAAAGTGTGGTTCGGAATATC
>CARDEQ010000014.1:0-15169 GCA_948958005.1 uncultured Clostridia bacterium | reverse complement strand
ATTCACTAACTTTTTATTATCGCTGTTAAATAAAAAATAGCTTGCACCTATTTTGGTTTCCGGATAAATCACAATCAGCTTATATTGAAACCAATCATATACTTTTCTAAAGACATCAAAATCTGTTTCTTCCATTTTTCTTCTTTTTATTTCCTGTTCTGCTATTGCTCGTTGTACTTCTTGGCTGTCAACTATCTTTACTTTGTCCTTAGGAAACATCTCGAAAATCTGTAACTTAGGAGGGTAGAAGTCCATTAAACAGTTTTTTCTTTCGTAGTATTTTGCTTTTTCTTCTCTGTTTTCTTTTGTTATTTCTATTACTTTTATTTCTCCCTCTTCCCATATTTTGCTTAGCATTGTTTGGTCTATTGTTAATTCTTCGCCAGACTGTGATTTTATCCACAGATGTAACTTTGGTTTGTATTTATCGTCATATAGCCAAAACTTACCAATTATTACTGGTGGTAATCTTCTTATTAGTTTTTGGCGAAAGTTTTTATATATCCTGCTTAGTTCCTCTGTTGTTCGTATTTCTCTGTCAAAACGGCTTTCTAGCAGTTTTTCTGTGTTGTTTCCCTCAAAGTTTTCTAGCAGGTTCATATATGCTCCAAATGCTTTTGCATATACTTTTGTTGCAACTTGTAGTTCTTTATAATTGTACTGTTCTTCTTTTTGTGTCTTAGGGTTAAAATATGTTTTTCCTGTTAGCCTTTTGTATTCTTTTATATGACTTGCATTTTTATATTTATGTGTCTTTATGAAGCATTTTCTTCCGTTATCATAAATGAATACTTGGGACGTTTCGTCTTTTCCGTGGTTGTTTGTATCTTCCTGTTTTCTTCTTTTTCCTCCTGCTGATATTTTTCACCTCCAATCTTTTTATTTTTTCAAAACGCGTTTTCTTGATTATAACATCTCTCGAAACCCTTGTAAATACTGTATTTCAGCCGTTTCGGTTGATGAAATTCCCATCTCTTATAACGTTTGATTTTGGAAAAACCCTCGCTTTTTTATGAAAAACTTTCAAAAAAGTGCCAAAAATGTAAAAAGTTCACAAAAAGGACACATTTACTTCACATATAATTTACAAAACTTTTTTAGAAAGATTTACTCGACCAGTTAGTCGGTTATTTTTATATTTCATTAGGTATTAGGGGAAAACTGGGGTTACTTCTTGGCTTATCTCTCCACACGCCAGTTTTTCCTTATTAACTTATGTTATATATAGAAAAGCAAGCGTATCTTGGAAAAATGTGTGAAAAAAGAGGGGAAGTGCCACCTTTGTTACTTTAAGTGGATTCCCCTTATTTATTTTCTTTTATCTCCTATATTCTGTTAGTTAGTATGTTGTTTATTTCCTTTGCTGTATTTATTTGTATCTGTTCTATACTTTGTGTTGTCCTGCTGTCGTCTATTTCTTCCAGTTCTTCTATTAAGTTGCAGATATTATTTATTAGCTTGAAAAGTCCTTTATATTTATATGCTTTCTGTTTCCTTTGTTCTGTTAGTTCTCCGTCTGTTACTATTACTGTCATATTGTTAGCCCTCCTTATATATTAGATTGTTTGCTAATTCATTGCTTAGTGTCGTTCCTATATTATCTATTGCATTTTCTATTCTTGTTAGGTCTGTTGCTATCTCTCTTGTTTTCTCGTATGTTAGATTTTCTCCTACCTCAAAATATCCCTCTATTACTGTCTTTAGGTTTTCTTGTATTTCTGTAAATCTTAGCAATGGTATTACGTCGTATTCAACGTATTCTACTGGTTTGACTTCTTCTTTTATTAGTTTCTTTTTCTTCTTATTTTCTGTTTTGTAGCCTTCTTCTTTATCTAGGTTTAGTGTATCTGTTATTATTGCTATTGCTTGTATGATTAGTTGTTTTTGTGTTTCTATTACTTCGGCATCTTTATCACTGTACATTATTTGTTGTGTTAATCTTCTTGTTATACTTGTTAAGCATATTATTATATTAAAAAATTCTTCTGTACAAAACGTTGACTGCTTATCTTCTTTCAATATTAGCTGTTCTTTATTTTCTACTTTTTCATTTATCTTTAACATTTCCACATATCTCCTTTACTTATTTATTTAACAAATGGGTGTGTTTATGACTGGTTGTAAGTTGATCCAAAAATCTTGATTTCTTTTTTATCCGTATCCAGTCATTTTTCTTCACTTCCTTTTTGTTTTTCTTCCTACTAATATTTTTTCAATTAGTTTTTATTCTTACTGGTGGAGAAGTTGGAGGGAAGAAGGTTATATTTGCCTTTTAAGGTCTTGTGTTGTCTTAACCTATATAGTATTCGCTTTTATTATCTGCAACGTTCTGTGATTATCCTTAGAGTTCACAGGCTATCACTTGATTACTTTATAGGAAAAGAAAAAGTCCAGTATTATTTTTATTACTGAACTTGATTATATTTTTTATTTCTTTTTTGCCACTATTGCAAAACGTCCATCTTCTTGACTGTATTCACAGGTTGATAATGTCAAAAGCTGTTCTCCGTATTCTGCTGTTGCTCCTGTATCATATATACTTGCTTTTTTACAGTTGCTTATGTATTCGTTGTATTCTGTTTCACTTTCTGCATTTACAAATTGGTAGTATCTAAAAACGTTCTGCTCGTCCTTGTAATATACTCTTGAAAAGAAAACTGCTATTATTTGGTATTCGGTATCTTCTTTTGTTGTTGTGAACTTTATTGTTGGGTGGCTCTTGAAAAACTGCTCGTCTTTATATTTGATTAAGTCCTCGAACATTGTTCCGTTCTTGTTTCTGTGTCCATATATTAGATAATTTGTGCTTGGTTTATCTAGGTTGAAATCTTTGTCTAGGAACAATGCTCCTGAAGTTGCTTTCTCTTTCTTGTAGTTATGGGTTAGATAGTAACTGTTGTCTTGTGCTTGACATACTGGTAGATTTATATTTGTTTCTGCTATTTCTATCCAGCCAATTATTTCTTCGTTCTCTTTTTGTAGTTCTTCTAGCTGTATCATTTTTTCCGTTCTTTCTTCTGTTACTTCTGCTGTATCTATTTTTATATTCTCCAAAATGTTTTGGTTGTCTTGCTTTTCCTTATTCAAATTGTGGAGGTGGAGGAGGAGAACTGCTATACTTATTACAAAAACTATTACAAGTATTGTTCTTATGATTATTCTTTTACTTTTTGACTTTGTGTGTTTTGATTTCTTCACTTTTTGCTCCTCCTTTAAAAATTGGACTGGCTTTATTCTTACCAGTCCACTTATATTTTAATGTTTTGATTGTTTCCTTTTTATTGTTGCTATTATTCCTACTGCTGATATTATTACAACTGCTGTTATGATATATGTTATATCTTGTATTCCAGTTTTTGGGGTTTCGTCTTTTTCGCCTTTGTTTACTGTTGGTGTTGATGGTGCTGTTTCTTCTTTCTTTTCTGCTAGAACATATATGCTAAAGTGATCCGTTTCAAAACTTGCGTATTCTCCATTTACAGTTACATTGTATTTTGTTTTTGTTCCGTTGTCGTCTATTCTATATACTTCTAATTTTGATTTATTATAGTCGCTTGGTATTGGTATGCTTATTTTTACTTTTCCGTTAGGTTGTATCTTTGCTCCATCTTTTAGCAAGTTTATGTCATATACTTTGTATTTGCTTGTTGTATCTTTTATTGCTTTATTTACTGTATCTAGTATTTTTTGTTCTGTTACTGTTACAGAAGATAGTATTGTATTACTTGGAACAACTGCTGTTGTTGTTTCTAGTTTTATTCCTGTTGTTGTATCTTCTTTTGATATTGGCTCTGTTGGTGGTGGAGTTGGTTTTGTATTATTCTCTTTAATAATTATTTCGGCACTTTCCTTTATACCATTGACTAGCTTATAATATACTTTGTATTTTTCTCCACTTACTTTTTCTAGTTTTTCAAACGTTACATCTTGCCCAGTTGTTCCTGCTATATCATTTGCTACTTCGTTATATTCTTTTAAGTATTCTTGTATTTTTGATATTGCGTATTCTTCTGTGTTTTTATTGTTTGGAACAGTTATTTTATATGTTAGGTCGGCACTACAATTTATTGATATATAATATGTATCATTTGTATAAATACGATATTCTGCTTCTATGTCCTTATAACTAGCTTGAAATGGTGCTGGAAGTCCTCCACCTCCACCATTTTCTCCTCGTGTAACAGTTACATTTTTATTATTAAATGCTTTATTTAGTCCGTTAATGATATATTCTTCAACATTATATTCTTCTCCTAATTCAACATAGTCTTTTATTATATATATTCCATTTTCTTTTGGAATATCTTTCAATGCGTCCTCTACTGAAAAACTATCTACTGCATTTACTTGTGTTGCTCCTATTATTAGAACTGCAAACAATGCTATCATTAAAGCTATTATGCTTTTTGTTTTTACTTTCATTTTAATACTCCCTTTCTTACTTTCTTTGTTATTTCATTTGTATTCCTTTTATTTCTTCTTCTGTCTTTCTATCCACCTCCTCATTACTTAGGAAACTATCATTTGGCTATTCTTACTTGCTTTAGTTCTTCTTGGCTGTATCTTTTCGCTCCTGAAAGGTATCCGTCTGCACTTCGTATTTAGGCAACCACTATGTCCTCGTGGGTCTTCCCATATTATTCTGCCACAATGGTAGCAAGTTTGTGTCCTTAGTGTTTTTACTGGTTCACTTCCAGTTGTTCCTTTTATGCACATTTTATTTATTCCTCCTTATTTTATCATACTTACTTTATTTCTTCAAGTGTTATTTGTACTTTTTCAAGTATTATTTTCTTCTGTTACAGTCTTATTGTTGGTAGAATTTCTTTAGAGGTGTATTTTATGGAAGATATTACAAAGAATTCTTTACAAGTTATTGGAAAGAATGTAAAAACTGCTCGCCTTATGAGGGGGCTTAGTCAAGAACTTTTGGCTGAGAAACTTGAAAAATCTATCAACTTCGTTTCTTTATTAGAAAATGGCAAAACTGGTTTTTCTATCCAAACTATTATAGATTTATGTTCTGCTTTAGAAGTGGACGCAAATTTTATTTTTGAGGGGGTTATTGCTCCACCTTCTGCAACTGCTGACGATTTTATTACAAAATCTATTTCCTTGTTTAGTGAAACTGATAGAACTATTGTTGAAAACCTTGTTACTTACATTCTTAATTCCAAAACTTAAATGTAAAAAGAGATGTCCCAAAAACTTACTTATTCTTGGTCATCTCTTTCTTTATATATGCTTTCTATGAAAAGTCTTACTGCCATCTCGAATCCTATGCAAAAATCTTCAAAACCTAAAACGTCGTCCATCTCGTGAACTTTATCTGTTACTTTTTCCAGTTCTTCTCGTCTATCTTCTCCAACTTTCTTCAAAAATTCTTCTTTTGTTCTTTCCAGTTCTTTCCTTAGGTTGTCGTATTCTTGACTTGTCTTACGTTCTCTTGTTGTTTGATATAATCTGCTTAGTATGTCTTTCTCCACTTTTTCCACCTCCTCATTAACGCTTGGACGTTCTGTAACGGTTTTTATTTTCTTCGGCTACAACGGTATAGCTTAGAAAATAAAAAGCGTTTCTGTACGTTCTCTGCGTTTATTCACTCTGCAAAATTCTTTTTACTTCTGTTTCTTTGCTCTTTTCCAGTTCCAGTAGTTTACTTTCTGTTAGTTTACCTGTAAATGCTATTAGATTATCTACGTTCTTTCGCTTAACTGCTGTTTCTTCTAGTATTATTCTTTTATATGCTCCTGAAGTTACTGCTAGTCTTTCATTCTGCTTATGATAGTATTTGCTTATTGTTAGTATTACTTGCCTTTTGCTGTTGTATCTTATTGTAAATTCTATGTAGTTTTCGCTATCAATTTCGATTTGTTTTGATAGTGCTTTTTCTTGGTGAAATATGTATAGTTCTCTATTCAGTCGCCAGTCATTACTGCATTTACTATGTATGGCTTGTATTTCTTCGCTAGTTAGCGTTGCCACTTTCTTACCCTCCTTTCACTCTGTATTGCTGTTGTATCAGTTCTTTTATGCCTACCTATATATATTATAGTACAAATGTTCGTTATTGTATATGATTATTAGAAAAATTGTAGAAATATTTACTGTGTGTATTGGTTATTTTGTTCTTTAGAGTGTTGCTGGGGTTGTTCTTCGTAGCCCTGCTATGCTGGCTTGTAGAAACGCCAGCATTACCTTGCTTACGCAAGGTATCGCAGGTTTTGTTTTTGTTCTTGTAGTTGGTCGCTCTGCTTGTGGGCTTGTCGCCCACAGCGACGCTCCTGCTGGGGTGTTTTCTTTGATTTTTGCTTATTTTAGGTATATTTCTATTCGTTATTCATTTTGGCTTAAAACGTATTATGGAGGTTATTACAGGTTTATTTTTTGTCTTTTCTTTGCCTAAGTGGGCGTTCTTACTTTAATGTAAGAGAGGTTGTTCTCAGATGTGTTTCTTTTGTGTTACTTTTGTGTCGCTTATGTCCTTGTTTTTAGACGATTTTGGCTGTTCTTAGAAAACTTATTGATTTAATGTGAAAATGCTCCACCTCAACTGGTGGAGCATTCTTGCTTATCTTGACTTTTCTTGATTATTATTATATTATATCATAATTTAACAACTTTTAAAAGCTCTAAAAAATTAATAGGAATGAGACTTAGCTCCTCATTCCTTCTAATATCTATAAATATTTTAGTATATATTAACTTTTAGAATTCAATATTTTATGAACTTCTGCTTCTTTCAGATTAGAAATTTTACAAATTTGCTCTAATGTTAATCCGTTTTCGTTCATTGATTTTACAATTTGTTCAAGTTTCTCTACTTGCCCTTCTATTCTACCTTCCTTACGTCCTTCTATTTTCCCTTCTTCATGCCCCTCCTTGAGTCCTTCTCTGCGTCCTTCCTTGACTCCTTCTTTATGTCCTTCTTTATGACCTTCTCTGTGTCCTTCTTTGCATCCTTCATTATATCCTATTTCATGTCCTTCATTTTTAGCCTTCTTTATTGCCCAATTAGTAAAAGATATTTTATCTCTCAGGTATTTTTCTCTATCTTCATACATACTTCTCGTTGCTGGATCTGATAATATTTTTTGCAATTCCTCCTGTGCTTCAAGTATTTCTTTTTCTACTTTTTCTAATGGATTCATAGGCACCCCCTTCAAGAGCTTTATCCAGTTATCCTCTGGATTATTTCGCCCTTCTGTAAATTTATTTAACTCTATTATATGTATTTCAAAATCCTCCATTACTCTTAACTCTGGATAATTTCTAGGAGTTATTTGTAGCATTATATGATAATCCTCTATTTTTTCAAATCCCTTCAAGCCATGTGAGGTAATCAGTATTGCTATTGTTTTATCTAACATTTCATAATCTTGTCCTCTTTCTAATTCTCCACTAAAACTTTTGGCCCAGTAAAATAGTAATCTCTTTGCCATGTAATCATAATTGGAAGCTTGCATTTCAATAAGCACCTTTGTTCCATCAGATAATTTAGCTTTAACATCTATTCTTCCAATTTTATCATAAGCAAAATCTCCAAGTAGGCTTTTATTAGAGTCTAAAGTTAAAGAAGCAATTTTGACTCCTATTATTTTTTCAAGCAAGGACTTTGTTATCCTCTCATTTCCGACCCTTCCGAATATTTCTTGAAAAGGAATATCATTAGTAATTTTTAATTTCTCATACATATAGTTTCCTTTCTTATTATATATTAATTAATAGATTAAATCAAGATATAATATTAAAAAATTTAGTTTTTTAATTGTAATCTGAACTAATTAGGCGAATGCCTAAGAATTTCTAAAGTAAATTACAAAGCTGTAAATTAAATTTGATTTATTTCTGAGACACCTTAAATCATTCTATCTCATATACTTAAGTATAAATTTATTTATACAACTTTTTTTGCCAATTGTCAACAAGAACATTTCGACAAATTTTGACAAATATTTTCTGCAATATATATTTTCAATCTCTCTAGTATATTTCCCAATTATCTTTTATACCTTTTATATTATTTAAAAGGAAGCTATAATCAATTGGTCACAGAAAAAGGGGAGCACTAGAATTTTATTAAATCCCCTTAAATAACATATATAATTTGACATTTAGGAAAATACTTTGATAGGTTTTCGCGAAAAAAGACCTCCCCTTCTTGCCTAATCTCAGGTTTATACCAATATTTTCCCTTTCCTCTTCCAGTCATAATAGATTTATCATAAAGCTCAAGCCTATTCGGAAAAGCAGCCTCATTTATTTTTGTATGCACATAACTATAAGTCATAAAAATCACTTCAAAAGTCACATCATTTTTGACCTTCTCTGAAAGTCTAGCTTGAAGCTCCTTAATAAGCTCCAGATAAAGCTCGCGCCAGTTCTGTACAAAAATAACAGGAGCAATCAAAATCCCGCACTTTATACCCTGCTTCCTTAAGTTTATTTATAGCTTCAATCCTTCCATTAAGCCTCGAAGTTCCAAATTCCACTTGCTCAATAATCTCCTTAGGATTCATACTCATACGAATAATAACTTTACCCTTATGGTCAAGAGAAAGCAAGTCATTTACCATATCAAACTTAGTAGGAAAAGTCAAAAATCCCTTAGATGTAGCTTTAAAATTTTCAATAGTCCAAACCAAGTTTCCGAGTAATTGTATTCTCTAAAACCAAGTCACTATTACTTCCAATTTCAAACGTCAAATCTCTCTCTGCACCTTCAGCTACTTTAATAATTTTATCTAGCATCTTCTCTCTATTCACAAAAAGCCTTAAGTAAGAACACTTATTATAATTGCATACCAAATAACAATACATGCAAGAAGCTGTACAACCAGAAGAAGTATATGGTACAAGAAAATCTGAAATTTTATGATTGGGAACATGTTTATGAGTCTTACGTGTCCCAATAATCAAATTAGTCTTCATCTCTAAAAACTCCTTATTCTCCTTTTCTTGCATTTCTTTAATAGAATTGTGGCTTTCAATCTCACACTTTGGTATATCTTTATACTTTTCCAAAAGTTCTTGTCCAAGCACATAATTTTCAATATCTTTCTCATAATAAATAGCTCTAGGTTTAAACATACTAACTACTCCTTTAAAATTAGTATTTCCCAAAGCTATTATATTTATTTATTTATTTTTCTTTCTTATATTGTTTGCACATTCCTTTTAAAATACATTCCTCACATTTGGGATTTCGTGAAGTACAAGTATTTCTTCCATGCCAGATGAATAAATGATTTATATCTTTGTAATCCTCTTTATCAAAAATTTTAAGCAAATCCCTCTCAATTTTCTCAGGATCAGACTCGTCACTTAATCCTAATTTATTGGCAATCCTCTTACAATGAGTGTCCACAGCAATACCTTGAGCATCACCAAAAGCCTCAAGCATAACTACATTTGCACTTTTTCTTCCGACTCCAGGAAGAAGCATAAGCTCCTCCATTGTCCTTGGAACATCTCCTCCATATTTCTCCATAATCATTTGAGCACAAGCTTTAATATTCTTTGCTTTATTTTTATAAAAACCACAAGGATGAATTAATCCCTCGAGTTCAAGTATATCAATCTTTGCAAAATCCTCAGGCGTGTTATATTTATTAAATATCTCAGGAGTAGTCTTATTAACTCTCTCATCCGTGCACTGTGCAGAAAGCATAACAGCAATCACCATTTCAAATGGAGTTTTAAAATCCAGACTACATCGAGCATCAGGATATCTATTTCTTAGAATATTTACTAATTCTTTATTTTGCTTCTTCATATATTCTCCTTAAATTACTATTTTTATGCTACCCACTCTCACACTTCTTATGTTTAGTTAATATAATATTTATATAGGAGGTAAGATATTATGTTTAGACTTCTAAAGAAGACTCTAGCGGTTTGTATGATAGGTTTTGGGCTTGGAATGCTCTTTGTATTATTACTTCCTTTATGTGGTTGGCAATTTATAATAGGCGTTGTTATTGTTATTTTGGGCTTGATTTGGCTCTCATGTTAAGAAAGGAGTGTGTTTTTGGCTATGACTATCGTTGTTAGAAAAGTTCCAAAATTTTTAAGAGGAATTGTAAAATTTATTTTTGGCATAAAGGATTAATTACATAAGAAAGCATATAACAGAAAAATCTCAAGAGGACGGAGAATACGACACACATGTCATCTTCTCCGTCCCCTTGGTTTTCACCTCTCCGCTTTTTACACTCTATTAACTTTGCCTGAGCGCAAGCACTTTGTGCAGACTTTAATCCTCTTTGGTTGACCATTTTCCATTACTTTTACGCTTTGCAAGTTTGGTTTCCAAGTTCTCTTACTTCTTTTACTAATATGAGAACGAGCAATACTCAATTTGTTTCCGTGACTTATTGTTTTTTCACAAATAGCACACTTTGCCATAATGTATCATTCCTTTCCATTGTTTTAAACTGACTATTTAATAATATAACATAAAATTTTAAAAAATGCAAGTCTTTTTCAAAAAAATGTGAATATTATTCAATTGTAAGTTAATACTAAAACTCTAGAGAGGTGAGAAAATTGACCAACATAAATTGTACTGCAAATTGTATTTATCAAAAAGATGGCAAATGCTCCTATGAGGGAACAATGGCTGAGGCTCTATCTATAACTTCTAATTGTGCCTATTTTTCGGAAAAAAAGAACTAATTATTTAAATAAAATCCTTCCTTTCTCATATACCATAAGCTTTTTTGTGTTTATTTTGAGTTCTCCATCTATCACAGCATCCGTTATATTATCCTCAATAACACTTTGTATAGCACGTCTTAAAGGTCTGGCACCATAATTTTTATCATTATCTTGCTCAAGTACATGTTTTTTAACACTTTCATCAATTTCAACCAAAATTCCTTGCTTCTCAAGTCTCTCTAAAAGCTTAGAAGTCATTAAATCCACAATCTTCTCCATATCATCGTTTGTTATTTTACTAAACACAATTATTTCATCAATACGGTTTAAAAACTCTGGTCTAAACTCTTTCTTTAGCTCTTGCGCAATATCCTTCTTCATTCCATCATAGGCTTTACTCGCATCCTCTGCACTCGAATTTGAAAATCCAAGCTTTTTGCTATCAGTAATTAGTTTAGCTCCAATATTAGATGTCATAATTATGACAGTATTTTTAAAACTAACTGCCCTTCCAGTACTATCTGTAAGTCTACTATCCTCAAGTATTTGAAGTAAAATATTCAAAACATCACTATGTGCCTTCTCTATCTCGTCAAAAAGTACTATTGAATATGGCTTCTGCCTAACCTTCTTAGTTAAATACCCTCCCTCGTCATGTCCAACATATCCGTGGAGGCGAGCCAATAAGTTTAGATGTAGAATGGGACTCCATATACTCAGACATATCAAGCCTTATAATTGAAGCTTCACTACCAAAAAGTACTTCTGCTAAAGCTTTTGAAGTTTCAGTCTTGCCAACACCAGTTGGTCCAAGGAATAAAAACGAGCCAATAGGTCTATCTGGATCCTTAACTCCGAACTCTTCCTCTTCTTATACACTTAGCAACTGCTTCAATTGCTTGATTTTGTCCAATTACTCTTTTATGAAGTTCTTCCTCTAAATGCTTCAATTTCTCATTCTCATCTTGAGTAATCTTTTTAACTGGAATGCTTGTCCATTTTGCAATAACCTCAGAAATACTATCCTCATTTATTACAGTCTGAGCCTTTACATTATCATCATTCCATTTTTCCTTTTCCTTCTCTAATTTTTTCTTTGCCTTCTCCTCTTTATCACGAAGTTCAGCCGCTCTTTCAAACTCTTGTAAATGAATTGCCTCATCCTTTTCCTCTTGTATTTTCTCAAGAGCCTCTTCTAATGTCTTAATTTTATTTGGCATCGTATATTTAATCATCCTAGCATTAGAAGCCGCTTCATCAATTACATCAATAGCCTTATCTGGTAAAAACCTATCTGAAATATACCTATTAGATAAATTAACAGCCGCACTTATAGCCCCATCCGTTATCCTAACATTATGATGAGCTTCATACTTATCTCTCAATCCCTTAAGCATCAAAATAGTATCCTTAATACTAGGCTCTTCAATTGTAACCGGACTAAACCTTCTTTCTAGTGCACTATCCTTCTCAATATATTTCCTATATTCATCGATAGTTGTAGCCCCAATTAGGCTAATCTCTCCTCTTGCCAAAACTGGCTTTAGAATATTTGCTGCATCAATTGCTCCTTCAGCTGAACCTGCTCCAACTATTGTATGTATCTCATCTATAAATAATATTACATTTTTTACCTTTTGAACCTCAGCCAAGATTTTTTTAATTCTATCCTCAAAATCTCCCCTATATTTAGCCCCAGCAACAACACTAGAAATATCAAGATTAACAATCCTCTTATTTCTGAGCATTTGAGGTACTTCTGAATTTGCAATCCTAATAGCTAGTCCCTCTGCAATAGCAGTCTTTCCAACTCCGAGGCTCACCAATCAAACATGGATTATTTTTGGTTCTTCTAGTTAAAATTTGAATAGTTCTCTCTATCTCCTCTTTTCTCCCAACAATTGGATCTAATAATCCTCTCTTGGCACTTTCACATAAATCAGTACCAAATTGATTTAAAGTAGGCGTACCGAGAAGAATTTGTAGCTTCTTGTTTCACACCGCTTTTCTGTTTTCCTTCTTCAAAAGAGCTAGCATTAACAACCTTTAAAATATCCTCATAAATCTCTTTAATATTCGCATCTAAATTTAAAAGTATTCTAATTGCAACACTATCTGTTTCCTTAATAATCCCAACTAATATATGTTCTGTTCCAAGATAATCTGAACCAAGCCTCTTTGCTTCTTCAGAAGCCTTCTCCAATATCTTTTTTGTTCTTGGAGTAAAACCGGAGAATTTTCTTATTTTTAGTCTCATTGCTTCCCATCATCGACCTTATTTGGTCAGAAATCTGTTCAAACGTAACATCTTGCTTCTCTAAAACCCTATTAGCAATTCCGCGCCTTCTCCTTAGCTAGACCATAAAGAACATGCTCTGTACCAATATAACTATGACCAAACTTTATAGTTATCTCATTTGCATATTCAATTGCTTTTTTTGCACTCTCAGTAAATTTGTAAGTCATAAAAAATCCTTTCTATTTGCAAATTTATATAAAAATTATACCAAAAATCTTAATAAAAACAATACCTTTTACCAAATTTTTCTATTTTTTAGTAATATTTTCCAATTTCTCAGCCTCCTCTTTTTGCTTCTCAAGCGTAATCCATGCAAAATAAGAAGAAATAAACTCTCCATATTTAGTAGTATCCTCCTCCATAAAATCACCTGCCTTTCATTTTTTATATAGTAGTGCAAATTGATTATATTGCAAAGACTCATTAAAAAAGTTTCTAAAATTAATATACACTAATTTTAGAAACTTTATAACAAAATTTTATTTTAATTTCATTGACAAAAGCTTACTTATTCCACTCTCCTCCATAGTTATTCCATAGACAGAATTTCCAGCCTCCATAGTTCCTTTCCTATGAGTAATAACCAAAAATTGAGTATCTCCTGTAAACCTCTTTAAATAATCTGCAAACCTATAAACATTTACATCGTCAAGAGCTGCTTCAATCTCATCTAATACACAAAATGGTGAAGGATTTATCTTAAGCATTGCAAAAAGCAATGCAATTGCAGTAAATGCCCTCTCTCCTCCGAGATAAAAGCGTCATATTTTGAAGCTTCTTTCCAGGTGGCTGAACAATAATCTCAATTCCACACTCAAGCACATTATTTTCATCCTCTAGAATAAGACTAGCTCGTCCACCTCCAAATAATTCTTTGAAAACCTTACCAAAATCCTCATTAATTATATTAAACTGCTTAATAAATTGCTTCTTCATAGTATCAGTTATCTCTTGTATCACCTCTTTAAGTTTAGCCATAGTATTCTCAATATCAAGCCTCTGCTCACACATGAAATCATATCTTTTAGAAACCTCTTTATATTCGGCAATTGAATCAACATTGACACTACCTAAATCTCGTATCTTAGCTCTTAATTCATTTACCAATCTCGTAGTACTCGAAACATTTTCAGGCTTCTTAAAATCTACTGCTTGATTTGGTGTAATTTCATACTCCTCCCAAAGTTTATTTGTATCTCTATCAATATCTTCTTTAACCTTATCCTTTTTTACACCAATCCTAATAATCTCCTCCTTGAGCCCATCCAAAGCCTGCATTTTATCACTAATTTCACCTTCAATCTGTTCTAGTTTTTTACTCTTATCACTTCTTTCCGATTTAAGCTTAACCAAATTTTCACCAGAATTATTCATTTTATCATCTAGCTCTTTAATCTTATTTCCATATTCTACAATCTTATTCTTAATTTCTTCATTGTCCCTCAAGATACCTTGCATATTTTCCTCCTTATTTGCAATACTACTCTTATTATTTTCAATATCTTGATTTATTCTATCAACAATCTCATCAATAGAAGCCTCGCTCTCATTAAATGAAGAAACCGAAATCTTTAAATTAGTAACATCAAAATTCAAATCATCAATATACTTTTGATTATCAGCATTTAACTTCGCAAACTCCTCAATTTCTGACTTAACTTTATCCATTATCTCAGCTTGACTAGTTAAAAATGCCTTAATTTCCTCTTTTTTAGAAATATTATCTTGCTTTTCTTTCTCGATTTCAGAAATTTCAGTCTTAATCCTATCAATTCTTTCTCTTAACTTATTAACATTCTCCTCTACTGCTGTAAGCTTTTCCTTGTCTGTGGCATATGTTACATGAATCTCCTGCAAATTCTGTCTCAATCCCTCTAATTCCTCATCAAATACCTCCCTATTATCTTCAAATTTTTGCTTTTCCTTATTCAAAGCCTCTATCTTTTCATTAATTACTCTAAGCTCTTTTTCTAAATCTTCGATTTGTCCCCTTCTTCCTAAAATATTCACTGTCTTTTGAGTATAAGAGCCACCAGAAATCGCACCAGATGGATTAATCGTATCTCCTTTCAATGTCACTATTTTAAAAGAATATCCGATTCTGCTTAGCAATATCTATAGCCTCTTGCATATCCTCTACAACCACAGTTCTACCCAACAAGCTTAAAATAATTTCTTCATATTTTTTATCAGTCTTTACAATATCAGAAG